>JBEATG010000033.1:0-2735 GCA_041162035.1 Bacteroidota bacterium | reverse complement strand
AGAGAAAAAACGAACTCTGAGATGTTCGAACTTTCCGAAAATGCAGACCCCGATGCCATCGAAATACTAACTTCCTCTTCCCAATATGGATTCAACCTTCGTGCAATTGAAGGCTCCGTTCAATCATTCTACGATTCATATGATAGTTTATTGCAACTTAATCCAACCGATACCAATTATTGGAATCAAGCCGATCAATATTTTGATATGAAGTACTACAACGACTACATTATTACCGAAATGTGGATTGACAATGTGGATTGGGCATTTAATTACAACAATTTAAAACTATACCGATCAGATGCAACAAACTACCGTTGGCGTTATATTCTTAATGATTTAGAATATGGGTTACAACCCAACGACCAACCATGGATTGTAAATTGCAATCATAATTTTCTATCGCAACTTTTTCAGGCCGATCCCAATAATCCACATTTGAATATTTGGTTAAGAGGCATTCAAAACGATCGCTTCCGCAATTACTTTATTAATCGATTTGCCGATCAAATGAATACCCTTTATTTACCATCCAGATTACTTGCAATAGATAGTTCAATGTACAACCAAACCGTTGTCGAAATGGCAAACGAATATTACAGATGGGGCGATTCGCTCAATGTAGCAGGCCAGATGAACGATTTTAATCAATATCATTTATTATATCAAAGTGAATTGTCCTGCCGCTCAGAACAAGTTAGAAATCACATTCAAAGCGAGTTTAATTTACCACAACAAGTTGACGTCAGCCTTGATGTATTTCCTGCAAATGCCGGGAAAATCAACATCAGCACAATTACTCCCAATTCATATCCTTGGAGCGGTATTTACTTCGATGGAGTTCCTATAAAAATAGAAGCAGAAGCAATGCCGGGTTATCAATTTTCTCATTGGGAGGCAAATGGATTGATTTCAGACACCTTAAATGCCGTCTTTTTGGACACGCTTCAAACAAATAGCATATCTTTCAAAGCATATTTTATTTCAACGTTAGGAATCAACGAATTGACTTCACAATCAATTTTAGTTTATCCGAATCCAACTTCAGAAAAAATAATCATTAAACATGTAAATTCTTCGGAGATATTAGATAAGCTAAATATTGTTGATGCGATGGGTAGAAAATACAATATACCCTTTTCTGCATCTGGAAACGGAGAATATGTAGTTGACGTATCAAGCTTTACGAGTGGTTACTACATAATTAACTTCACTTCAAAAAATGGCAGAATGTTTAACGCACCATTTATTAAGCAATGAGTCGAAATTGCACAGTGTATAACAGCACCTACAAAAAATTGGCGGTTCAGTGTTCCGCAGACACATTTATGGTTAATAGAACTTTTGTTCTCCGCAACTTTATTTATGCTGAAAGCCGCCAACTTCTTGTAGCTGCAAACCGTTAGCGGTCATTCTAAAAGACGACCGTGCTAAACTTTGAACTTATCTAAAAACGACAAATCTTCGGTTGAAGTGATGACCTGCATAAAATATTTTAACTCTTCATTACTTTCCATTAAGTCAGGATTTTCCATTAATCTTTTTACGCCCCATTCTCTTAAAGTAATTATGACAGGTAAAAGCGACTTTCCATATTCAGTTAAAGAATATTCAACTTTTGGCGGAACTTCAGCAAAAACTTCTCTTTTTACAATTCCGTCTTTTTCTAAATCTTTTAAATCTGAATTGAAAATTTTTAAAGAACATTTATGAATTAATTTATGCAATTCGCCAAAACGCAAGGGCTTATCTTTCAAATACCAAAGAATTACAGACTTCCATTTTCCACCAATTATATTCATTGTGGCAGTTATGGGACACGAAACTTCAACTTTTTTCATATTTTTTTTGACCTTAAATCCATTATTAACGCAAATCTTTACTTTTTGTTACAATACTTCACTTTTGGTTAGTTATTGACAATTTAGAAAACAAGTTGCAAATTTGCAAATTAAATTTTAAATTCAAATAAAAATGAAAAAAATATTGACACTTTTTATTATTGCTTTATCATTAAAAGCAAACGCACAAAGCAATTTAGCAATGCTTTACAGCAGCACAGGGATGGAATACGGAAAAGCCAGTGCGGTTGATGCTGATAACAATTACATTAATACTTCACTCTTTCAAAACACCATTAATGTCAGTCCAAATGGTGTAACCAATCTTACCTCGCCAAGTCTTCCTACCCAAATGGCACTAACAAAATACAATGCCCAAGGTGAATTAGTTTGGGCAAATCATATTGGTGGTTTGACAACAAGTGAAGGGCCACATGGTGTTGATACCGATGCCAATAATAACATTTATGTAACAGGATATTTTGGAAGTACTACCCAAACAGGTCCTCAAAATGCCAATTTTAATCCCGCTGGTGGAGGTACAATTACAACACAAGGTAGTGAAGATATTTTTGTAGCCAAATATAATGCTGATGGAGCTTACCAATGGGCATTCGGGTTAGGAAATATTGGTCAAGAAACGGAAGAACGAGCATGGGATATTGCTACTGATAATGACGGTAATAGTTATGTTGTTGGGGGTTTTCATGGAACAATGAACTTTAATCCACTTGGGACAGCAATGAATTATGGTATTGCCGATACTACAGCAGGTTTATTTGTTGCAAAATACAATACTAACGGTTTATGTCAATGGGCAATAATCCTCGATGTAAAAGGCAATGATGTTTTTGCTGAAACGTATGCCACTTGTGATCTTGATACCAATGGAAA
>JBEATG010000297.1:0-3452 GCA_041162035.1 Bacteroidota bacterium | reverse complement strand
CTACTGACATATCTGCCCCATTCATGCAGGCTTCGGCTAATCTATCTAAATCATAAGGACTATGTGAAAAATCGGCATCCATTTCGAAAATCAAATCATAATTTCTTTTCAATGCCCATAAAAATCCATGAATGTAGGCAGTACCTAATCCTAATTTACCTGCTCTTTTTTCAATAAAAATTCGACCAAAATGTTTTGGCATTAATCCTTCTACTATTTCAGCAGTCCCATCGGGAGAACCGTCATCCACCACCAATACATCATACTCGGCTTCAAATCCGACAACTATTTCAATGATGGAAGCAATATTTTCCTTTTCATTGAATGTGGGTATGATGACTAATTTTTTCAATTCTGGGGTATGGATATTATAAGTAATTATTTTTTTAAAATACTGCGGTTAAGTATCTCAGTTAATTTTTGTTTGGTGTGTAAAGCAAAATCTCCCTTCATCATCCAATCATAATATTGGGGTTCATCTTTAAGCACCTGGACTACGGATTTTCCTTTATGCTTTCCGAAATTAAATATTTCTACCCCATTTTCCATAATAAATCGACCTGCAAAGTCCACAATTTGGTCCTCCCCAGTGAATTTAACAATACTTTCTACGGTATTTCCAATATTAGCATACTTTTCTACCTGCGCTTCAAGCACTTCCCAGGTTGCCAAAGCATCTGCTTCGGCGGTATGGGCATCCTCCAAATTCTTATTACAATAAAACTTATAGGCAGCAGTTAAGGTACGTTGCTCCATTTTATGGAAAACCTTTTGAACATCTAATAATTGCCTGCTTTCCATATCAGCTGAAATACCAGCCCTTAAAAATTCCTCATTTAACATGGGTATGTCAAAACGATTACTATTATAGCCACCCAAATCAGCACCTTCAATGAATTGTTTGATTTCATTTGCAATTTGCTTAAAGCTGGGCGCATCCTTTACCATTTCGTCTGAAATACCATGAATGGCAGTCACTTGTTCTGGAATGTGCATCTCAGGATTAACCAGTTTACGTTTCACTTGCTTTGTACCATCTGGCATAATTTTCACCAGGGCTATTTCCACTATTTTATCAAGGCTCACATTGATGCCTGTAGTTTCAAGATCAATAAAAACAATCGGCTTGGTTAATTGTAAATTCATATTTATTATTATGCCTCAAAGTTAATTAAACTAATGCTGTAATTAGGCGTAAAAATGCACTAATATAACTGAAGGAAATTAAGTAAATTTGTGCTGCAAAACTCATAATTATCATGAACTGGATCCCATTAACCGACCTAAATCAGCTGGAAACTATACAAGACCTATCCTTCACAACACCACAAGTCATACTCAAGCATAGCACTACCTGCAGTATTAGCAAAATGTCCTTGGCAAGATTGGAAAGATCCGATGCCCCTACATCCATCCAATTTTACTATTTAGATTTATTGAACTACCGTGCAATATCAAATGCGATTGCAGAAAAATTTAGTGTTTACCACGAATCCCCACAGATTTTATTAATCAAGAATGGCGAATGTACTTATGATGAAAGCCATGGCGGAATTCAAATGGAAGAAATTGTGGAACAAGCAACGCGTTAGTAGAAGCTAGCAACTTTCAATCACCATTGCACTTGCGCCTCCACCTCCATTGCAAATGGCCGCTGCTCCATATTGTGCTTTATTTTTTTGTAAAATATGAATAAGGGTAACCAATATGCGCGCGCCACTGCATCCCAAAGGATGACCTAAGGATACTGCACCTCCATGAACATTTACTTTAGTTGGATCTAGATTTAATAAAGAGGTATTCACCAACCCTACTACAGAAAAAGCTTCATTAAATTCAAAATAAGAAATAGCCTTTTTTTCAATGCCTGCTTTCCTTAATGCTTTTGGTAAAGCCAAGGCGGGACTGGTTGTAAACAATCGAGGATCTTGTTCAGCATCCGCAAAGCCTTTAATGATTGCAATGGGTTTTAATCCCAATTCAGTTGCTTTGGTTTTGCTCATCAACACCAATGCCGCTGCACCATCATTCATGGTGGATGCGTTCGCAGCGGTCACTGTTCCCTCCTTGCTGAATGCAGGATTTAAATTCGCAATTTTATCAAAATTTACTTTATTAGGTTCTTCATCTTTATCTATGATCACCGCTTCTCCTTTTTTTTGCGGAATGACCACCGGAATTATTTCCTGCTTAAAAAATCCTTGCTCCGATGCTGCTTGTGATTTTTTATAACTCTGAATCGCAAAATTATCCTGATCCTGTCTTGAAATATGATTGTCCTTTGCGCAACTATCCGCAAAATTACCCATGGCTATATGATCATACACATCGGTTAAACCATCTTTTGCTAAGCCATCTAACAAAGTAATATCCCCATATTTATTGCCCCATCTTTGTTGCATATTATAAAATGGAACATTACTCATACTTTCCATACCACCTGCAATAATTACATCCGCATCACCGAGTAAAATATTTTGCGCTGCAATAGCCACCGATTTCATACCACTCGCACACACTTTATTTATAGTTGTGCAAATTACTTTATTTGGAAGACCTGCTTTAATTGCAGCTTGTCGTGCCGGTGCTTGACCCAGTCCCGCTTGAATCACACAACCCATGATCACTTCATCAATCATTTCCGGATCTACCCCCGATTTGTCTAATGCTCCTTTAATAGCAATAGCGCCTAATTCAGTAGCGCTTAAACTACTTAGGTGACCACCAAAGGATCCAATGGGTGTTCTCACAGCCGATATGATATAAACTTCGTTGTGCATGCTTGAAAGAATTTATTTAAAATTAAAATCTATTCTGCGATTTCATCTACCACTGGTGCATCAGGTGCTACTTCCACTTCCGGCAACAATCGAATACCTTCCGCTTCAATAGTGATTCTTTTGCTTTTGTACAAAATGCCCACATTCATTTTAAATGCCTTTTTACTCATTCCAAAAAAAGCATAAATTTCATCTGGATTTGATTTGTCATGATAAGGTAAAAAATTGCCATGCGATTTTAGCAATCTTACAATTGTAGAATTATCATCATCTAATTTTTCAACTCCCTGTTTGCCAATACCTATATCCAACTTGTTATCTTCTCTTATTTTTTTTACAAATGCTTCTTGAATAAATTGTCCAATATGCAAATGGGTAAAAACTTCATTTTTATATACCAACCCTTGATGCACTTGATTCACAATCACCACATAACCCAAATCTGATTCGCGATACACTTGCACACTAACTTTTTCTCCTTCTTTAACAGTTAGGTTATCATTGCTTAATTGGTTGTCAATTTTTTCAGTAGCAGCAACACGACCTGTTTGTTTGTCAATATACAATTTAACTAAATACTTTCCGCCCAAACGCATGCTAGATAGTTGTTGCGAAACAGGAACAAATAAATCCTTCATTAATCCCCAATCCATAAACACCCCTTGCTTGGTT
>JBEATG010000294.1:0-3006 GCA_041162035.1 Bacteroidota bacterium | reverse complement strand
GTATATATGGAGGAATTATTTAAAATAATTTTACTTAATACGGATATAGCACTAGCCGTATCATTTTTCAATAATTGCTCATGATACAATACCATATTGGCCATTAAAATATCATCCGACGCAAATGTTTTTTCATCAATGATTTGTTTTGCAATGGGGGCCGCTTCCAACCATTTGCTATTTTTAAACTGACACCTTAAAACACCACGCAATGCTTCCAAAACATTTTCCTTTTGAACAGCGAATTCCTTCAATTTTAAATAATACTTTTCAGCCAACTCATAGTTTTTGAAATTGAAATAATTTAACCTAGCCGCAAGTAAGCTGGCGCGTTCGGCATAACGATTGGGTGATTGATCCGCCACTTTTGAAAAATAATAGGCCGCAGAATCAAAAATTTGACTAGCATAATTCATTTCCCCAACCAAATAATTAGATTCAATTTGATAATTTCCATTCGGAAATAATGATAAATATTTAATTAATCCGGTTTTCGCATCCGTATAGTTTTTTTCTTCATATCGCAACATAGCAGAACGATAGGTAAGTGAATCCTGTTCATTGATTGCTAATGGGTGTCCATTATCATTCATAAATGAAACATATAATTCTGGCTTTTGGTCTTCAATAAAAATATTTCTAACAAATTCTAGTGCATTTTCAGTTTCTACTGAATTAGGATATGCTTTTATTAAGGATTGAAAATTTTCTAAGGCTGGTTCATTCTTATTCATATTAAAATAAGTAACCCCTAACTTATATAAGGCAACAGGATAAAAGGAGGCTGCTTTCTTATCAATCACCACCGCACTTAATGGCGCAATGGCTAATTTAAAATCTTCTTTAAAAATATAGGTTTCCGCCAATTCCATTCTAGCATCATTCAAATAACTTGAATTTGGATATTGGTTGTCGAATTGCTCCAATAGATTAATTTTATCATTTGTTTTACCCATTCCACCAAGGATAATTGATTTTTGTAAAGTAGCATAGTCTTCCATAGTCCAATGCAAATCAATCACATTTTGATAGGCTTGCGTTGCTTGTTTAAATTGCTTCAACATCATTAAACAATCCGCTGATCTAACATACGCATCTTGTTGATAATTTTGTTTTGCATTGGCTGGATTTACACTACTCACTGCATTAAAATTGTTCAATGCCTCCTGATATGCCCCTTTTTTTAAATAAGCAAAACCTAAAGTGTATTTAGCATGCTGTATGGTGATTTCCCCCTCATTGATGGGTGCACTTAAATATTGCGTTAATGCGATAATCGTTTCGTCAACATGTCCCAATTTATACCCTAATTCTCCCAACCAAAAGTTCGTTTGACTAATTACATTTTGATGGTTAGCGGTAGTTGTTATTTTATTCAATAACTCATACGCCTTATCAATTTGACCATCATTGATATAAATCACACTCCTACCAAACAAAATGGTTGGGTAAATTTTTAAAAGTTCTTCATTGGGGGATTCGATGGATTCAAATGCGGCTAATGCTTGTACATAATTATTATTTAAAGCCAAGGCTTTGACCCATAGTTGTTTGGATTCTAATAAATAGTTTGAATTAGAATAAGTATCCATAAACTGGTCTAATGAAACCACTGCTTGTGCATACTCTTTTAACTCCACCGATAATTTTGCATAATTAAACAAGGAGATTTCCTTTTGAAGTAAGTTTTGACTTTGGGTGGAGCAAAATAAAAATGCATTTTTAGCCCCTTGCTTATCGTCTATTTTCAGATAAGAGGTAGCCAACAAATACATACTATTTTGAGCCAAAGAATCACTGCCATTATTTAATTGCTTAAAGCCGGCAATTGCCTTATCCCATTGCTTAGTTTGAAAATAACAAAAGGATAATTGATACAAATCCTGCGACTGTACCTTTTCTTGTTTTGAAACATATGTGGCTAAATAAGGCAATGCCTTTTCATACTCGTTTTTATCAAACCATAAATGCCCTAATAATTGTCTTATTTGCGCATCATAATACTGATCCTTTGATTGTAATGCTTTGGTACAATATTGTATTGCCTTATTAACATCCCCTATGAAATAATATAACTGTCCAATATAAAAAGGAACAACATTGGCATAGTCACTATTATTAGCAGCTATTTCAAAACAGGACAATGCCAAATTATAGTCTTTGTTTTTTAGTGCTAAAAAGCCTGCATAGTAATTTGCGTCCGTATAATACAAGCCTGTTTTAATTTGTCGCAAACTATTTAATAAATTATTTGCCTTTTCCCAATCACCTAATTTAAAATACAAATACCCTAGATGAAATTTCATTTTGACAATTTCATCATTATTTAAATCTTGGATCGGAACTTTCAAATAGGCAATAATTGCTTTATCTGTTTCTTTAACTTGGTAATAATATTCACCTAAAAAATATTGTAGCCTTGATTGGTAAATGACATTATTAGTTTGCTTGATCCATTTGATTGCTAATTGCTCTGCAAAAGGTTTTTCAAGATGCAATGACAACATTAAATAGTAATAGGTAATTTGATCGTCATTCATTGAAAACCCATACGCTTGTTCAAATTGTTGAAAAGCAGTTAAGCTATCTCCAAGGGTAAGCGATTGCAATCCTTTATTGAAATACGTGGTGGATTTGTCTATGCTAAATGCAGACTGTGCTCTCCCAGAAAATTGGAGAAATATTGAAAAAAAACCAATCAATAAAAATCGATAAAATGGGGCCATGGATTCGTTTTATTAGTAACCTAGTAAAATTACACTACCCTATTAAAACGATGTGTTAAATGAGGTTATTGTGGAAAAACAGATTCTATTCGTAAATTTGTCAACAATTATAAAATTATGTACGAATTTAAAAATCAAATAAGGGTAAGATATGCGGATGCAGACCCCATGAACGTAGTATATTATGGCAATTATGCCCAATATTTTGAGGTAGGTCGTGTTGAAAGTTTGAGGGCATTGGGCATCAGCTACAAATTAATTGAGGATTTAGGAATTATGC
>JBEATG010000274.1:0-3248 GCA_041162035.1 Bacteroidota bacterium | reverse complement strand
CGTCAATAAAGTGGGCGTTTTATCATAGCCTGAAACTTGCACACCCTGAGTGTTAAAATACCTAGCCAATGCACTCATTCCAATACCCCCAATTCCAATGAAATAGATGTTTTTTATATTCGTTAGCGGATTTATTGTTTGTGTATTCATTTTTAGAGGATTCATTATTAGCGTATTCTTTAATTACGATTTCGTTTTTATATTTTAAATTTTTTGTAGTATTTGTTCTGCAATCACTTCATCTGCATTTGTAAATGCATATGCTTTTATTTTTTCTTCCATCAAATGCCTACTTTGATCATCACGCATCAAACTTTGTAACAAAGGGATTAGTTTTTGATCCACGGCATTATCTTTCACCATTTTCGCAGCGCCATTGTCCACCAATGCCAAAGCATTATAGGTTTGATGATCCTCCGCTGCATGTGGATAAGGAACAAAGATGGCCGCCTTTCCTGTAATTGAAATTTCAGCAACCGCCATTGCACCAGATCTGCTTACCACTATATCTGCAGCAGTATAAGCGGCACTCATGTCATCAATAAAGGAACTCACATAAATATTGGCATAATCATTTGCAGCAGTTACATACGCGGCAGCATTCGGTTTACCAGTTTGCCAAATCAATTGTATGTTATCCTCCAAAAATGCAGCCAAATTATTTTGGATAGCTTTATTAATAGAGCTTGCTCCCAAACTTCCACCGACAATTAAAACCGTTTTTTTATTAGGCATTAAACCAAAATGTAACACTGCATTATCCTTGCTATAAGAAGTGTGGATGATGTTTTGTCTAACCGGATTACCAGTCACCAATATTTTATCAGCAGGGAAAAATTTTTCCATTCCTTTTGTTCCTGTGAATATTTGAGTGGCATCAGCACCTAGCCATTGATTTGCTTTTCCTGCAAATGCATTTGATTCGTGAATAAATGTAGGAATAGCTTTTGTTTGTGCTTGTTTCAAAACCGGAAAGCTAGAGTAGCCACCTACCCCAAAAACAGCATTGGGTTTGAATTTTTTTATAATCGCCTTCACTTGAAAATAACTCTTTAATAATTTCCAAGGCAATGATAAGTTTTTTAATAAATTAGTTCTGTTAAATCCGGCAATGGTGATGCCCATAATTTCATAGCCCGCTTGTGGCACTTTCTCCATTTCCATTTTACCGAGCGCACCCACAAATAAAATAGCAGCATCTGGTTGTATTTTCTGAATCGCTTGCGCTACGGCAATCGCAGGGAAAATATGCCCTCCGGTACCGCCACCAGCGATGATGATGCGAATGTTTTTATATTGCGGATTTAACGCCATTGTCTATCTCAGTATTTTCGTCAGGTAATTCAATTTCAGTTTCAACTGGTGCCTTCCCTTCCATTTGTTCCACATTTCGTGCAACACTCAATATCAATCCAATAGCACAACAAGTAAATATAAATGAGCTTCCACCCATACTCACTAATGGCAATGTTACCCCAGTCACTGGAACAATATTTACATTCACTGCCATATTTGCAATTGCTTGAATAATTAATGTAAAACTTAAACCAAGTGCCAAGAAAGCACCAAACGCATAAGGACATTTTCTAAAAATACGTATACATCTAAATAAAAAAACTAGGTAAATAAAAATGATAAACGCCCCGCCGATCAAACCATACTCTTCAATAATTACTGCATATATAAAGTCATTATAGGCCTGCGGTAAAAAATTTCTTTGCCGACTATTGCCAGGACCAAGCCCAAAAAAGATACCTCCATTCGCAATGGCAATTTTTGCTTGTTGCACTTGATAAGGAACTTCCCTTTCGTTGGCATACATAAAATCCTGCACACGATTCACCCAAGTGCCAATGCGACCGAAACTTTTCATTTTTTCAGCAACCACTGGCTGACCTTCTACCGATTTACTGGAGTGTGTAGCTATTGCCACACTGACAATTATTGCCACAGGAATCATCGCAACTAATATGGTCAATAAAATATGCTTAAAATTCACCCTACCTATAAACATAAGTAATAAGGAAGTAGCACCAGTCAATAATGCGTTTGATAAGTTTGCTGGCATGATTAATCCACAAATAATGAATACAGGAATGATGATTGGTAAAAATCCTTTCTTAAAATCCTTAATAACTTCCTGCTTTTTACTTAACACCTTTGATATATACATAAACAAAGCAAGCTTTGCTACATCACTACTTTGTATGGTTAAATTGATAATAGGTAGTTTAATCCACCTACTTCCTTCATTAATTTTTGCACCGAAAAATAAAGTATAAATTAAAAGTGGTATTGACAACATGAAAAGTATAGTCGCAATTCTTGAAAACACCGTATAATTAATTCGGTGCAAGCCAAAAATAACCAACAAACCCACCAATGTAAATATCACTTGCTTAAATAAATAAACGCTTGTGTTCCCACGGTACATTTTATATGCCAAAGAACCTGTTGCACTATACACGACCAGTATAGATATCAATGATAAAACAATGACTAACCCCCATATGTATTTATCACCCCTTGTTCTTTGGTCTAAATGCTCTTTCATACCTCCAATCGAAGGCATTTGTGAAAATAATTTATCCGTGGTCTCGTTGAACATGCTTATAATTCTTTAACTGACTCTTTGAATTGAATGCCTCTATCCTCATAGTTTTTAAATAAGTCGAAACTTGCACAAGCTGGACTTAGCAAAACAACATCTCCTTTTTCAGCTAATTTAAATGCCGCAGTCACCGCTTTTTTTGCAGAATCAGCTTCCACAATTGAAGCCACTTTATCTCCAAAAAAGTCAATGATTTTTTTATTGTCCGTACCCATGCAAATAATCGCTTTTACTTTTTCTTTCACTAATTCAGCGATTAATTCATAGTCATTGCCTTTATCAACGCCGCCTAAAATTAAAACAGTAGATTTTTGCATGCTCTCCAATGCATACCAAGTACTGTTTACATTAGTGGCCTTGCTGTCATTCACAAAGTCAACACCACGAACTGTTGCCACAAATTCCATGCGGTGTTCAAGGCTATGAAAATTACTTACGGCTTCGCGGATTTTTTCCTTGCGAATTCCCAAAGTAGTTGCAGCAATGCTTGCTGCCATTGTATTATAAGCATTATGCTTGCCTTTTAATGCAAAATCATAAATACTCATCGACACGCGTTCTTCTTGGATTTTCAACATCATTTGGTCGTTTTTGATGTAGCCTCCTTTTTTTACTTCTTGTTTCATAGAAAATGGTA
>JBEATG010000271.1:0-3302 GCA_041162035.1 Bacteroidota bacterium | reverse complement strand
TCGTAGCGCCTGCTGCGTTTAGTGCATTAATCATATCAATGGCTGGCGCATCTCTAATATCATCCGTATTGGGCTTAAATGCCAATCCCCACAAAGCAATTTTCTTGCCTTGTAAATCATTTTTAAAATACGTATTTATCTTGTTCACCAAATGCAACTTTTGAAGTGCATTTACTTTTTCAACTGCTTTTAAAATTTCAAAATCATAATTTACTTCATTCGATGACTTCACCAATGCTTGCACATCCTTTGGAAAACAACTTCCACCATAACCAATACCTGGAAATAAAAAACGCTTGCCGATCCGATCATCACTTCCTATTCCTCTACGCACCATATCCACATCCGCACCCATACGTTCACACAATTGCGCGATTTCATTCATGAATGAAATTTTGGTTGCTAAAAAACTATTCGCTGCATATTTGGTTAACTCCGAACTACGCTCATCCATGAAAATTAATGGATTTCCTTGTCTTACATAAGGCGCATATAATTCAGTCATTACTTTTTTAGCTTGCTCGGACTTTGTTCCAATCACCACACGATCTGGTTTCATAAAATCTTCCACTGCAACCCCCTCTCTTAAAAATTCAGGATTACTTACGACATCAAATGCACCTTTATAATTTTTCGCTATCGCTTCCCTTACTTTATCAGCAGTTCCTACAGGCACGGTACTCTTATTCACAATCACCTTGTATCCTGTCATCAATTTTCCTAATTGATCCGCTACCCCTAATACATATTTTAAATCAGCAGAACCATCCGCACCTGGCGGTGTAGGCAATGCTAAAAATATAATTTCAGAAGCTTCTAATACCTCTTCTAAATTAGTAGTAAATACCAGGCGACCTTCCTTGGTATTTCTCAAGAATATTTTTTCTAGTCCTGGCTCGTATATTGTGATTTGACCAGATGATAATTTATCCACTTTCGCCTTGTCAATATCAATACAAGTAACTTTGTTTCCTGTTTCAGCAAAACAAGTTCCTGTAACCAATCCCACATAGCCTGTACCTATTACTGTAATTTTCATTTGTTCAATATTTAAGCATTAAAAAAGGAGTTTACCCCTGATGCAATATGTTTTAATTGTGCTTCTTCCATTTCAGTATGTATTGGAAGCGAGCACACCACTGGTGTTAAAGAATTGGTTACCGGCAAATCCAAGTGTTCATTTTTTCCTTCGCCAAACATTTTTTGCAAATGACCTGGTACTGGATAATAAATCATGCATGGAATTTCAAGATCAGTCAAATGCTTGATAAACTTTTCACGATCCACGCCAACTAATTGAATCGTATATTGATGATACACATGCGTACTATATTTATTTACAGCCGGTGTGATGATTTGTTTAATATCAGCAAATGCTTGATTATAAAATTGCCCAACCTGATTGCGCGCGCTATTATAACTATCGAGTTTTTGTAATTTAATATTTAATACCGCTGCTTGTATGGAATCCAATCTTGAATTACAACCCACCACATCATGATAATACCTTGCCGATTGACCATGATTGGCAATCATTGTCATTTTATCAGCCAAAGCTTTGTCATTGGTAAATAATGCACCCCCGTCACCAAAGGCACCTAAATTTTTACTTGGGTAAAACGATGTAGCACCAATATGCCCCATGGTACCAGTTTTTTTAGTTTCTCCATTTGGAAAAGTATAATTACAACCAATAGCTTGGGCATTATCTTCAATCACAAACAAATTATGTTCTTGCGCGATTTGTAAAATTTCGGCCATTGGTGCTGCATGTCCATATAAGTGAACCGGAACAATTGCTTTTGTTTTTGGTGTAATTGCTTTTTTTAAAGAAGCAATATCCATACAGTAAGTCACTGGATCCACATCTACAAAAACGGGTGTTAATCCAAGTAATGCAACTACCTCAGTTGTCGCAATATAAGTGAATGAAGGGGTGATCACCTCGTCGCCAGGTTGTAAGCCCAATGCCATCATTGCAATTTGCAATGCATCGGTACCATTGGCACAAGGAATGACATGTGCAACTTGTAAATAGGAAGCTAAACTTTGACTAAATTCTTGCACTGATTTCCCATTAATATAAGAAGCGCTATCCAAAACTGCTTGAATAGATTCATCGACTTCTTTTTTTATAGCCAGATACTGATTTTTAGTATCTACCATCTGAATTTTACGCATCAATTCCATTTTTGCAAAAATACTATAAAAAGGGTAAAAGGCCTACCCACTAGAATATCTAAATATTGTGTGTTTATTAGCAATAAATGTCCATTTATATGGCGAATTTTATTGATTTTTGCTTGACAGATAAAGCCCATGGTCCTTTACAATCTATTTTTATTGCTCTATACCCTCCTCGCTAAATGCACGGCCCCCTTTAATGGGAAGGTTAAGCAATGGGTTATAGGGCAAAAAGGGGTATGGGATGAGGTAAATCGCCTTGCTGAAAAAATAGAAAAGCCCGTTATTTGGGTGCACTGCGCTTCCTATGGTGAATTTGAACAAGGCTTACCCATCATTGAAAAAATTAAGGCGGATTATCCAGGTTATCAAGTTTGGCTTACCTTTTTTTCACCTTCAGGATACCTGCATCGTAAAAACGATCCTACTGTTGATTTTGTCACTTACCTGCCGATGGATGGTGCCTCCAATGCAAAACATTTTTTTGATATAGTGCAACCCAAGTTGGTCATTTTTATCAAATATGAATTTTGGTTTTATTATTTATCAGAAGCCAAAAAAAGAAACATTCCCACTTTATTAGTGGCTGCAATATTTAGACCGAATCAAATATTTTTTAAATGGTATGGGGATTTTTATAAAAAGATGCTTTCCTTATTTTTTGCGATTTTGGTGCAGGATGAAAATTCAAGAAAATTAATAACACCGATTTTTCCAGAAGAAAAAATCAGGATCACTGGAGATACCCGATTTGATCGGGTGCTCAGTACTTCTAAATTAATTATAAATTTTGATTGGTTACAAAAATTGAATACTGCTAAAATAATAATAGCGGGTAGTACTTGGGAAAAGGACCATATTTTATTATCTAGCTTAGCCGAAAAATATACGAACCTAAATTGGATAGTAGTGCCCCATCATGTGGATGATACGTCCATTCAAAAATGTTTACAACTATTTAGTAATGCCACTACTTTAAGTTCATTTGCAGCAAGCAACCAAAAATTTAATAACGCAAAAGTGATCATTGTTGACCAAATAGGATTGTTACGTAATTTATACCAACACGCCTATATAACCTATATTGGCGGTGGTTTTGGAGCCGAGGGGATTCATAA
>JBEATG010000261.1:0-7515 GCA_041162035.1 Bacteroidota bacterium | reverse complement strand
ACCTAAGGGAACATTATTTCACCAATATATTATTTAACATAATGTTAATTATAAGAAATAATATAAGGCAGATATGACTATATAAAGATAGAAATAGACATTACAGATGGTTATAGACGGTATATAGGTACAGCAGATACTATAGAAGATCGATAAGTAGTAAATAGAATAGTATTTGTAATCTAAATACCACAATAACAGTAGTTTAAGTTGATTTACTTAATTATTTTATTTAGCCTAATTGAGTATAGGCTTCCAATAGCCGTATTTGGTTTAAAGTACGCTGGTAATTATGACCTTCATAGGATGCACCGTAATAACTGTCATTATTCAAATGATCCGTTAAAAAACGGAGTGCTTGCATATATATAAGGAATTGACCCCCAAAAAAGAAGTGGTCCATTTCGTAATTGGATAGCTCGTCCTTCATATAGTGTAAATAGCCTGATTTTAAAGCCTGCCATTTTTCACCATCCACGCATATTTTATTCAAATCTCGCTCTTCCTCAGAAACTGGACACAAACAGGTGCGACACATGTCGCCTACATCGCTTATATAGTAACCGGACATGGTAGTATCTAAGTCAATCACACATATTGCCTGCTCCTGACCATCTATTTTATTGAATAGTACATTACTGATTTTGGTGTCATGATGTGTAACCCTCTTTTTTACGTCTTTATGATGTATGTAATTGTTATAGGTATCCACATATTTCTTTAAAGAAAGTAATACTTTAATTTCCTCCTGACTTTCCTCTATTCTATGCGCATTTCCATTTTGAATGGCTTCAGAAAATTGTAGGTACCTGAAATTTAAGTCGTGAAACTGAACAAGTGTATCTGATAAACTATTAGCATCAAAATCCTTTAACACATAAGTGAATTGAGCGAACTGTTTGGCAGCTTCTTCCACTTGCACTTTATTATCCAGTACACTTAATGCATACCCTTGAATTTTATTAAATGCACGGTAATAACCACCCTCCCATTCAATAAGTGTATTTCCTTGAAGCGAAGGTATTAAATGCGTATATAAGTAATCGGGGTTTGTTTGTTTTATATAATTACCTATCGCATTAATATTTGCATCAATGGCTTTGGGATTTTTGAATACATTATGATTGATCGATTGTAGAATAAATTCATCTTTCGTAGTTTGAACAGAATATGTTCTATTAATGAGCCCTTGTTGTATCGTATCATACATATTCACTTCCCACCCATATAAATCAAATAAATGTTGCATAATTATTTATTGTATTAAAATTACATAAATAAACACTTTGTTAGTACCTTGAACGAGATTATTTAATAACATAAACACTGCTTAAAATGGATCGTCGCAAATTTATCAATTTAGGAGGCGTAGGAATTTCAAGTTTCACATTATCAGGTTTTGTTCCTAAAAATTTGGTGACAAAACCAATTGTCATTGCTACTTGGGATGCAGGTATTGCTGCGAATGCAGGCGCTTGGACGATACTAGGTGCTGGTGGTAAAGCACTTGACGCAGTTGAAAAAGGTGTAATGGTTACAGAAGATGAAATGAATTGCTGTGTTGGGTTAAATGGGAATCCAGATCGAGATGGTCATGTAACATTAGATGCTTCTATTATGGATCATGAATTTAATTGTGGTAGTGTGGCATTTTTAGAACGCATCAAGCATCCAATATCAGTAGCAAGAAGAGTCATGGAAAAAACACCCCATGTGATGTTGGTGGGCGAAGGCGCACAACAATTTGCCATTGAACAAGGATTTAAGTTGGAGTCTGGTGAATTATCAAAAGGTGCTAAAAGTTCATATGATAATTGGTTAAAAAAATCTGAATACAAGCCTGTCATTAATATTGAACGCAAAAATGCAATGAGTCAATTGGATGCAAATAAAATGGCACCACATCGTTTAAGTAACGGTGAATGGAATCATGACACGATTGGTATGATTGCACTAGATATTCATGGTAATTTAAGTGGCTCATGTACCACAAGTGGCGCTGGTTTCAAAATGCGTGGTCGTGTGGGGGACTCCCCTGTTATTGGCGCTGGATTGTATGTTGATAATGAAGTGGGTGCTGTAGTTGCCACAGGCCAAGGGGAAGATGTAATTAGAGTTGCAGGCGCAAGTGCTGTGGTAGAACAAATGAGACAAGGTAAAACGCCCACAGAAGCTTGTAAAATAATAGTGGAACGTATCAATAGAATTAAAAAAGAAAAAGCAAAGGATATTCAAATATGTTTTATTGCAGTAAATAAGAATGGTGATTTCGGTTCCTTCTCACTACACAAAGGATTTAATTTTGCAGTACATACCAATGAAGGCAATAAATTACACGAATCAAAATCATTAGATTAATTCTGATTTAGCTAAATTTAATTATGTCAAAAGTCACTTTAGAGATTGCCGTTTTTTCTGTTCCATCTGCATTGGATGCCATACAAGCGGGTGCGCATAGAATTGAACTTTGTGAAAATCCAAATGAAGGCGGTACTACCCCATCCTATGGTAGCTTGGTGGCAATGTCAAAACAACAAACCGTCCCTGTTTTCCCAATTATACGACCAAGAGGAGGTGATTTTTTATATACGGATATCGAATTCCAAATCATGAAACAAGATGTCCTAATCGCTAAGGAATTGGGATTTAAAGGAGTAGTCATCGGATTATTAAATGTTGATGGCAGTATCGATAAAATTAGAACAGCGGAATTAGTTTCCTTAGCGCAACCCATGCAAGTGACTTTTCATCGCGCTTTTGACAGATGTGTTGATCCCATGCAAGGACTAGAAGATATCATAGTAACAGGTTGTCATCGGATTTTAACAAGTGGCCAAATACCTAATGTAGCCAATGCGCTCCCATTAATTAAACAATTAGTGGATCAAGCAAATGGTCGTATCATTATCATGCCAGGAAGTGGTGTGCGTGCTAATAATATAAATGAAATTATACAGCAAACTGGTGTGGTGGAAATTCACAGTTCTGCACGGAAAAGTCATCCCTCTCAAATGGATTTCAAAGTAACATCCATGAATGAAAATTTACAAAGTACGGGTGTTGATGCGGATGAAATAAAAATGATGTTATCTCATTTTTAATTTGGAATACACCAACTACTAATATAACATTCTTGCTCTTATGGTATGTTTTACTTCCTTCAATAATTCAAACGCTGTTTTAGATAATTTTGAATCCACATCTAAAACCACATATCCAATTTCATCATTTGTTTTTAAATATTGACCGACAATATTTATTTTATTTTTGGACATGACCGTATTAATAGCACTTAAAACGCCAGGTACATTATTGTGAATATGTAAAATACGATGTGCGCCATCTACAGGAGGTAAACCAATGGATGGAATACTGTGCGATCCGTTTGATACGCCTCTTTCTAAATATTGGTATAACTTAATACTAACATCTTCTCCAATATTTTCCTGCGCTTCTTCCGTACTTCCACCTATATGTGGTGTTAAAATTACATTAGATAAACCTTGTAAAGGTGTTTCAAATTTATCGCCATTTTTTTCTGGCTCCCAAGGATATACATCAATAGCAGCACCAGATACCGCTTTTGATTTGATCGCTTTACTTAAAGCTTCCAAATCAACCACTTCTCCCCTAGCATAATTTATTAATATTGCACCTTGCTTAAATTGCTTGATCACATCAGCGCTAATTAAATTTTTAGTTTGACTGGTTTCAGGAACATGAATTGAAATAATATCTGAACTGCTTACTAAATCTTTTAATGATTTAACTGCTTGTGCATTACCTAGTGGAAGCTTTGCATCCGTATCATAAAACTTCACCTTCATGCCCATCGCTTCTGCCATGATACTTGTTTGGGTGCCAATATTACCATATCCAATTAAACCCATTGTTTTTCCTCTTAATTCAAAACTTCCTTTTGCTTCTTTATTCCAAATACCTTCGTGCGCCGCTTTGTTTTTATCCACTATTTTACGAATCAACATAATGGATGCACCAATCACTAATTCCGCAACACTTCTTGTATTACTATAAGGGGCATTAAATACTGCAATACCTTTTTGTTTGCAAGCTTTAATATCTACTTGATTAATGCCAATACAAAAACAACCAATGGCTTGTAATTTTTTTGCGCTATCTAATACTTTTTTTGAAATAAATGTTTTAGAACGAATTCCTAAAATATGCACATCCTTGATTACCTTAATTAATTCCTCCTCACTCAATGCGCCCGATATTTTTTTAACATCCGTATATCCTTGTTCTTTAAAGTACTGGACAGCCTTATCACTGATATTTTCTAGAAATAATACTTTGATTTTGGCCTTGGGATAGCTGGTATTGTCAATGTTACTCATGCCACAAAGTTAAAAAAAATAACTGTTTTGTATTCATTAACAATAAATTAGGTCATTATAGCGTTAATTTTGTTGATAGTTATCCCTTTTGCACCCTATTAAAAGCGAACAGATGATTGTGAGACTCACCTTGATTTTAGGAATATTTCTTTTAAGTTCCGCTTGTGGAACAAGCCAAGGTCCTAACCCTTTGGTCAATTACCCCTTTGCCTATCAAAAATTAAGTCCCAGCGATAAGGATAAATTAATGATGGAGGTTAAGGCCAAATATGAAACCCTATTAGGCAAAAAAGGCTTTAGTGGTCAAATTTTGGTGGCTAAAAATGGCCAAGTCGTATTTGAAGATTACCAAGGCTATTCGAATTATAGCAATAAAACTTTAATCCAACCCGAAACACCCATTCATTTGGCTTCCATTTCCAAAACTTTTACGGCCATGGCGGCCTTGAAATTATGGGAGCAGGAAAAATTAGATCTGAAAGCCCCGGTAGCAAAATACTTGAATAAGTTCCCTTATAAAGAAGTGACCATAGAACAGTTATTATCGCATCGCAGTGGATTAGCTGATTACACTTATTTTATGGAGTCTAAAAAATATGCATCTGTAAGGGTGAAAAATAAAAAAGGTAAATGGATTAAACGTTTAAAACTAATCAAAAACGAAGTTCCTTTTAAAACCGGATTGTATAAGAACCAAGATGTGTTGGATTACATGGTCGCACGAAAGCCATTACCACAAGCATCTCCAGATCGCGTATTTAAATATTGCAATACCAATTATGTTTTACTCGCATTGGTCATTGAAAAAATTACAGACCAATCTTTTCCTGCTTACATGAAAGAAAACATTTTCAAACCCTTGAAAATGGAGAATACTTATATTTTTGACGCTTCCTCCATCAGTAAATACACCCCATCTTATAATGCTAAAATGGTACCTTATAAAATTGAGAAATACGATTGTATATACGGGGACAAAAATGTTTATAGTACAGCTAGAGATATGTTTTTATGGGATAAAGCATTAACCGAGGGCAAATATTTACAACAGGCTACAATGGATATGGCTTATGAACCCAAAAGTCCTACCAACAAATACTTCCATAATTATGGATTAGGATGGCGTATTTTGACCAATCCAAATGAGGAAAAACTCATCTACCATAATGGCTGGTGGCATGGCAATAACACGGTTTTTACCAGGCTAATACGTGAAACTGCCACTATTATCATACTGGGCAATAGATACAATAGCTCTATTTATAAAGGCAAACAAATTGCTGCTGTATTTACAGGCAAGGAGGATACCACAAGTTTAGAAGAGTAAACTGGGTTTTTTTTGCCTTTTTTTGGATTTTCTGCCCTATTTTTGCATCCCCTTAATTTTAACTACCGAATATAAGTTTCTTATGAAAGAATGTATCAATGATTGTTTGTTTTATGCCGTTCCGGCAATGGGTATTGTAGGTTTATTGTATACCTTATTGAAATTCAATTGGGTATCTAAGCAAGATGCTGGTAACGAACGTATGAAGGAAATCAGCACCTATATTGCTGAAGGTGCTATGGCTTTCTTGAAAGCGGAGTGGAAAATACTTGGCTATTTTGTGGTAATTGTCGCTTTATTACTAGGGTTTATGGCTACTAAAAATGCCGAAAGTCATTGGAGTATTGCTATTTCCTTTGTAATTGGTGCTGTTTTCAGTGCTACTGCAGGTTATATTGGAATGAAAGTAGCTACCAAAGCAAATGTAAGAACAGCCCAGGCTGCGAAAACTAGTTTGGCGCAAGCTTTAAAAGTTTCCTTTACAGGTGGATCTGTAATGGGATTAGGCGTATCTGGTTTAGCTGTATTAGGTTTGGGAGGTTTGTTTTTAGTGTTGAAAAGCATGTTTTATGTAAATGGAGACCCTTCTGAAATGTTAAGAACCATTGAGGTTTTAACAGGTTTTTCATTAGGTGCTGAATCAATTGCATTATTTGCCCGTGTGGGTGGTGGAATTTATACAAAAGCGGCTGATGTAGGCGCTGATTTAGTTGGTAAAGTAGAAGCGGGTATTCCTGAAGATGATCCTCGTAATCCGGCAACGATTGCAGATAACGTAGGTGATAATGTAGGGGATGTTGCCGGAATGGGTGCAGATTTATTTGGTTCTTATGTTGCAACCGTATTGGCTACAATGGTTTTAGGACAAGAAGTTACCGCTGTGGGTGGTGGTAGATTAGTTGACGCCTTTGGAGGTTTGTCTCCTATTTTATTACCTATGATGATTGCGGGTGTAGGTATATTATTATCCATCATTGGTACTTTCTTTGTTAGAATTAGTGAAACTGCTGGAATGAACACAGCAACTGTTCAAAAGGCTTTAAATATGGGTAATTATGGTTCAATGATTTTAACAGCAATTGCTTGTTATTTTCTTGTAAGCTATATTTTACCAGAAACCATGTCATTACGTGGTATTGAATTTACAAGAAACGGTGTCATTGGTGCCATCGCTGTTGGATTAATCGTAGGAACTTTAATGAGTATCATTACGGAGTATTATACTGCAATGGGTAAGCGCCCGGTGTTAAGTATTATCAAACAATCAAGCACGGGTCACGCTACCAACATTATTGGTGGTTTAGCAATTGGTATGGAATCAACTTTTATGCCAATCATCGTATTGGCTGCAGGTATTTTTGGTTCAGCTTATTGCGCAGGTTTATATGGTGTAGCAATTGCTGCTGCAGGTATGATGGCTACAACTGCAATGCAATTAGCGATTGATGCTTTTGGTCCAATTGCAGACAATGCAGGTGGTATTGCTGAAATGAGTGAATTACCAGCGGAAGTGCGTGAAAAAACAGATATTTTAGATGCAGTTGGTAATACAACAGCAGCGAGCGGAAAAGGATTTGCAATTGCTTCTGCTGCATTAACTTCATTAGCATTATTCGCAGCCTTTGTGGGTGTAGCGATGCCGAATAATCAACATATTGATATCTACAAGGCAGACGTTTTAGCGGCTTTATTTGTAGGCGGAATGATACCTTTCATCTTCTCTTCTTTAGCTATTCGTGCGGTGGGAGAAGCTGCTATGGCAATGGTGGAGGAAGTGCGTCGTCAATTCCGTACGATTCCTGGAATTATGGAAGGTACAGGTAAACCAGA
>JBEATG010000167.1:0-2501 GCA_041162035.1 Bacteroidota bacterium | reverse complement strand
CTATATGGCAGTGATGCATTGGGCGGTGTGGTGAATTTATTTACCAAGCAGCCACAATTGTATAAGTCTAATATTGCATCAAAAAAAGCAGCTTGGAAAGCGGATGGCAATTTAGTGTATCGATACGGCAATGGACAAAATGAACAACGTCAACATATTGATATTAATATTGCCAATACTAAATGGGCATATCTAACCTCATTTACCAATAGCAGTTTTGGAGATTTGCGACAAGGGAATAAAAGATCATCAACCTACCCAGATTTTGGTAAAAGATTTTTTTATGTAGCAAGAGAAAACAACATAGATGTTGTTAAAGACAATAGTGCATCAGTGAACATTCAAAAATTAAGTGGTTACAATCAAACCGATTTATTGCAAAAACTAATGTATCAACCAAATGAAAACACTACTCATATATTGAATGTGCAAATCTCTAATTCTTCTAATATTAATAGGTATGATCGTTTAACTGAAACGAGTAAAGGATTGCCTGTGTATTCAGAATGGTATTATGGTCCACAAGTGCGCAATATGATTGGTTATAAATTAACTAAATCACAATTGAATGGTTACTTTCAAAAATTAACTACGAATGTCAATTACCAGCACTTGGAAGAAAGCAGAATGAGTAGAAGATTCAAGTCCAATGATAAAGAATATAGATTTGAAGCAGTGGATATGGTTGGTTTGAATATGGATTTACTACACCAAGGAAAGTCTAGTGCATTAAATATTGGTATAGAGTCTTATTACAATCATGTTGGCTCTACTGCGTATAGTAATAATATTGCTACGAATGTTCGCAGCTCTATTGCCACTAGGTATAGTGATGGTCCTACCAATATGGCCAATTACGCATTGTATGCACAACATACCCAATTTTTGAAAGGTAATTGGGTGTTGAATACTGGCTTGCGTTTGAACAGTGTACAACTGAATGCCAATTTTAAAGACACAGCACTTATGCATTTTCCATTCACAGATGCCAATCAAGATAATACTGCCATCACGGGTAATATTGGTATGGCCTACAATGGAGCAGCTGGATTAAGAGTTTCATTTGGTGCAAGCAGTGGATTTAGGGCACCCAATGTGGATGATTTAACCAAAGTATTTGATACAAGAACGGGTTATGTAGTAGTACCCAATAAAGATTTAAAACCTGAGTATACTTACAATACCGAATTGAATGTATCTAAAACAACTTCAACTTATAGCATTGGTGCTTCACTATTTTATACCTGGTTTAAAAATGCATTGGTGGTAGACAAGTTCAAATGGAATAATGCAAGTTCTATTCTATACCAAGGTATCATGAGTGATGTGTATGCCACACAAAATAAAGCCAAGGCTATTGTATATGGTTTTAATGTCAATGGGTCTGCTAATTTAACACCTAATACAATTTTAGCAGCTACCTATACTTATACCAAAGGGAACTATACTAATCAAAAGCCTATTGGCTTGAATACAGCATTGCCGCTGGACCATATTCCGCCAAGCTATGGTAGGATTGGATTGAAGCAAGAATTAAAAAAGTTTTCTGCAGAAATTTTTACTGTATTTAATGGATGGAAGCGCATAGAGGACTATAATTTAAATGGAGAAGACAATGAAATTTATGCCACTAAGGAAGGTATGCCTGCATGGCAAATTTGGAATATCAACACCAGCTATCAGCCAACAAAGAAATTAAATTTAAGTTTTCAAATTGAAAATATAGCAGACCTTAATTACAGGTATTTTGCAAGTGGAATCTCTGCTCTAGGTAGAAACTATGTAGTACAAGCGAGGTATAGTTTTTAAATTTTATCTTTTTAGCGTATCAGTGCTCCAACATTGCTAGAGAATATTTTAACGGCAATGGCTAAAAGAATGACACCAAAAAATTTACGAACGGCTAGTAAGCCTCCAGGGCCTAGTAAACGTTCAATAAAATTGAGCGATTTTAAAACTGCGTATACAATGACTAGGTTTATAAGAATACCTAGTGCAATATAAAGTTCATCATAGTTGGCTTTTAAAGACATAATAGTGGTAAGTGTTCCACTACCTGCAATAATGGGAAAGGCAATAGGCACCACAGCACCAGATTGCGCATTTTTATCGCCTTTAAAAATCTCATGGCCCAAGACCATTTCAAGTCCTAATAGAAAAATGACAATAGAACCACCCACCGCAAATGATTTAACATCTAATCCCAACAATTGCAAGAAGGGTTTTCCTAAAAACAAAAATAATATCATAAGTGCCCCTGAAATAAGGGTTACTTTAAGCGATTTTATGGCCCCCGATTTTTCTTTCATAGCAATTAATAGTGGAATAGAGCCCACTATATCTATAACGGCAAACAAAGTAAAAATAACGGTTAGTAATTGGTCAAATTGAAATACCATAAAAAAAGCTTTGTATGAAGATACAAAGCTTTTTTAGATTTACTCAACCATTAAAATGAGTAGGACGATTATTGTTATATTGTTAACACTAAAATTCTAATT
>JBEATG010000148.1:0-6642 GCA_041162035.1 Bacteroidota bacterium | reverse complement strand
CCTGCCCTTTAAGGTGCTTAAACGCCGATTCTAATTTTTCACTCAAACTATTAAACATACACAAATCATTATGGGGTGCAAATATAGGCCATCACTTTGAGTCTTATTTAAGTTAATCAGTACAATTGCCGATTATTTTATGAATTTTAAGTATAATTTAAGTTTTCTTAAAATATTGATTTACAAATAGTTATATTATATTTAGTAAATATTCATAGGCACTATTTAAGAAATGTTCATAGGCACCTTAAAAAGCTGTGTATGAATTAACAAAAAAAATACTTGGAACCTACCAATTATTTAATATCATTGCAACTAACGAGCCCAAATTAAAGCGGCATTCGATTTTATATGAGTAAGAAACAATTATTTACACTTGAATTTCCCGTGAGATGCTCACCAAATATATTATTTGAGTTTTTATCCACTGCTTCTGGATTACAAGAATGGTTTGCTGATAAAGTGGACGAATGGGAAAACGTTTTCAGTTTTTCATGGAACGGCGGAGTACCTGATAAGGCAGAATTATTAGACCAAGAAGCAGATAAATTCATCCGATTCAAATGGTTGCATAGCGAGAAAAATGAATACTTTGAATTCAGCATTGAGAAAACTGAGATCTCAAATCAAACCATTTTGATCATCAAAGATTTTGCTGAAAAAAATGAAATTAAAGACCAAAGTCGACTTTGGGAATATCAAATTAAAGAGCTTTTTCATCGCGTTGGAGGAAACTAATTAGTACTTTAACATTGTTCAAAAAATTAGACATACTAATTCTGCGCGCATTCATTGCGCCGTTTTTGGCTGCATTGGCCATTTGTATATTTGTGTTGACGATGCAGTTTTTTTGGTTATATATTGATGATTTAGTGGGAAAAGGACTTGACTTGATCACCATTCTGGAATTAATTGGTCTTGTATCTGTAAGCACTTTCACCACTGCACTTCCATTGGCTTTATTATTTTCGTCCATTATGACTTTCGGTAATTTAGGAGAAAGCTTCGAACTGGTTGCAATAAAAGCCGCAGGTATTCCATTGACACGATTTATGCGCCCCTTATTTTTAGTGACTATTTTATTGGCTGGACTTGCTTTTTTGTTTGCGAACAATATCATTCCAGTTACGCAAATGAAACTCACTAATTTAAAGTATGAAATTATTATCGCGAAGCCTGCCATTGATTTAAAAGAGGGTGTTTTTTATGATAAGATAGATGGCTATGTAATTAAATTAGGAAAAAAAGAAGCAAACGATAGTGTCATACAAAACATTGTAATTTTTGAGAAAAGATTTGGATTGCAAGACAATTACTTAATTGCCGAGTCGGGGGTAATGCGCGTTTCTCCCAATAAAAAATTCTTGGAATTTATTATGTATAATGGATGGCGATACCAAGAAAGAGGTCTTAGATCCACGACCAATACTGAATTTACCAGACTTTATTTTAAGGAGTATAAAAAAGTATTTGATTTGAAAAGCTTTCAATTCAATAAATCAAATGATATATTATACGATCCTAAAATGCTTAGTGTTCGACAACTAGGTAAAGCGATTGATTCTATTGCTAATATGGATAGTTTTTTTGTAAAAAGGACAGAACAAGAATTGACCCCCTACTTACGTTTTTTGTTATACAAAGACAGCACCCAATTATTTGGCAAAAAAGAATTCAAAAAGCCTATCAAAAAATTAAATCAAATTATTCCTGATTCTATAGCGATAAGTGTAAACGAAGCGGCGGGATATCAATTGTCCACTATTGACAATAACTTTAAAATGCTGGGGCAAATTTATACTGAAAATAAAAATGCAGTTTCCATACATAGTATTGAATGGCATCGAAAATTTACTTTATCGATAGCCTGTTTGGTATTGTTTTTAATCGGTGCGCCGCTTGGAGCCATTATTCGAAAAGGAGGATTGGGCACCCCCATGATTTCAGCAATCATATTTTTCGTTTTCTTTTTCTTATTCAACAATTTTGGCGAAAAATTGGCCAAATCGGGACAATGGTCTGTATTTAATGGGATGTGGTTGTCCTCCATGATTTTAGTCCCCATAGGTTTGTTTTTAATTTATAAGGCAATGCGTGATTCCCAGTTATTTAACCAGGAATTTTACTACCGACTTTTACAACCAATTAAAGTAACTTTACTGAAGTACTTTAAAAAATAAAATCATGTCAAATTCAACCCAAAATCGTCGCCAGTTTATTAAAACATCTGGTAAGGCGGGTATGGCTATTGCGGCTATGCCAATTTTTTCAAACATAGCAACAAATAGTTTTGATATCACGGCTTATCAGCAACATCCGTTGCCATACGCCTATAATGCATTGGAACCCTTTATTGATGCAATGACCATGGAAATTCATTACACAAAACATGCCGCAACTTACGCGACTAATTTGAAAGACGCTTGTGTAGCTGAAAAAGTGGACACCACGCAATTAGCATTCACTGATTTAATTAAAAATATTTCACGCTATAGCCCTAAGATGCGTAATAATGCAGGCGGTCATTATAACCATGAATTATTTTGGCAATTAATGAAGCCAGCACCAGCAACTGCACCTTCGGGAACTTTAGCTGACGCAATTACAAAAAATTTTGGATCCTTTGATGCATTCAAAACTGCTTTTGGCGATGCAGCAAAAACAAGATTTGGAAGTGGATGGGCATGGCTGGTGCTTAAAAAAGAAGGGGGCTTAGCAATATGTTCTACGCCTAATCAAGATAATCCATTGATGGATATTGCGGAAGTAAAAGGTTTCCCATTAGTAGGATTGGATGTTTGGGAACATGCTTATTATTTAAAATACCAAAACAAGCGTCCCGACTATATCACTAATTGGTGGAATTTGGTGAACTGGGAATTTGTACAAAAAAGATTTGACGAAGCAACACATTAATTAAGTACTAAGTCCCACCATACATTTGTAATATTTAATGTTTATCAATTTCCCTTAAGTGCAAAAATCAAAACAAAATTTAAAGATCCAGTTTTTTGTTACTAGTTTAAGTATCGTATTATTCGTACTTAAATTTGTTGCCTATTTTATGACCCATTCCTTGTCCGTACTATCGGACGCATTGGAAAGTATTGTAAATGTAATGGCAGGAATCATTGGATTATATAGTTTATACGTCGCTTCAAAACCCAAAGATAAAGACCATCCCTATGGGCATGGTAAAGCAGAATTTGTATCAGCCGCTTTTGAAGGCAGTTTAATTATCACTGCAGGTGGAATTATTTTGTATGAATCTATCATTACTTTTTTTGAACCAAGTAGTTTACACAATCTAGACAATGGTATTTGGGTATTGCTATCCACGGCCGTATTAAACATGGCTGCTGGATTAACTGCAAAAGCCATTGGTAAAAAAAATAATTCATTGGCACTTACTTCCAGTGGTCAACATTTACTCATTGATAGTTATACCACCTACGCTATAGTTATTGGCATTGGACTAGTGCTATATACAGGTTATAATGGCATTGATACAGCTATTGCTGTTGCAATGGGTTTATGGATCATCTACAATGGCTATAAAATTATTAGAGAATCGCTTGCGGGTATTATGGATGAAGCAGATATGGCATTATTGGACGCAGTTATACAAGAATTAAATTTATCGCGTCATACCAACTGGATTGATTTACATAATTTAAGGGTAATTAAGTATGGCGCTTTAATGCATATTGATTGTCATTTAACAGTGCCATGGTATTTTAATGTAAATGAAGCACACGCTGCGGTAGATGAGTTTACCAAATTGATTAAAAATAAATTTGGTGATAGTGTTGAGTTTTTTGTGCATACAGATGGTTGTATGCCATTTAGTTGTGCTATTTGTACCATTGAAAATTGCGAAAAAAGAAATAGCCCTTTCAAACAAAAACTAATATGGAATAGGGAAAATATATTATCAGATTTGAAACACCAATTGGTATAATGCATGAAACAAGTTTGATTGATTACAATATTTATCAAGCTACGCATCATTAAAAAGATAGTATATGAAAATTAAACAAAATAGTTAATTAAAATAAATTAAAAATGAATCCCTGGAAACAATACCAAG
Organism: Bacteroidota bacterium; assembly: GCA_041162035.1. GTDB lineage: Bacteria > Bacteroidota > Bacteroidia > Chitinophagales > Chitinophagaceae > Sediminibacterium. The sequence continues at coordinate 2,552 of JBEATG010000148.1, read as the reverse complement.
ACCAAAACAAAGAAAGATTCTTAGAAGAACTTTTGGCATTATTACGCATACCAAGCATCAGTGCAAAGTCGGAACACAATGGTGATATGATCACTTGCGCACAAGCAGTGGAACTTGCATTAAAACAAGCAGGTGCCCCTGTTACTAAAATTTATGAAACTGCAGGTCATCCCATTGTCTATGGTGAAATTATAACCGACCCTAGTTTTCCTACTGTGCTCGTTTACGGACATTATGATGTTCAGCCTGCTGATCCATTGGAACTATGGCATAGCAGTCCTTTTGATCCTACGATCAAAGACGGTAAGATATATGCGCGCGGTGCTTGTGACGATAAAGGGCAATTTTACATGCATGTAAAGGCATTAGAAATAATGACACAAACAAAATCGCTTTGTACGAATATAAAATTCATCATCGAAGGGGAAGAGGAAATTGGTAGTCCCCATTTAGCCGAATTTGTAAAAACGCATACGGATTTATTAAAAGCGGATGTGATTTTAATAAGTGATACTGCAATGATTAGTATGGACACCCCTTCCATTGATATTGGAGTGCGTGGATTAAGCTATATCGAAGTGGAAGTCACTGGACCCAATCGTGATTTGCATAGTGGTGTATATGGTGGTGCAGTTGCCAACCCAATCACTATATTATCTAAAATGATTGCTTCCTGTCATGATGAAAATAATCATATTACCATTCCAGGTTTTTATGATGATGTATTATCTTCTACCGACGCGGAAAGAAAAAAAATGGCCGAAGCACCATTTGACGAAACTGAATTCAAAACAGATTTAGGCATTCAACAACTTTGGGGTGAAAAAGGATACAGCACCAATGAAAGAACAGGAATCAGGCCTACACTTGAAGTAAACGGCATATGGGGTGGTTACACGGGCGAAGGTGCTAAAACAGTATTGCCATCAAAAGCATTTGCTAAAATTTCATGCAGGTTAGTACCCAACCAATCTTCTGAAAAAATTACAAGTATGATATTGGCCCATTTTAAAAAAATAGCGCCAGCATTTGTTACTGTGAATGCTTTTGAACATCATGGCGGGGAACCTTATATTACACCTATTGATTCCCACGAATATCAAAGTGCTGCCAAAGCAATTGCTGCTACTTTTGGAAAAGATCCAATTCCAGTGCGCGGTGGGGGTAGTATTCCTATATGTGCCTTGTTTGAAAAAGAATTAAATGTTAAGATTGTATTTATGGGTTTTGGTTTAGATAGTGACAACTTGCATAGCCCAAATGAAAAATATGATATTGTCAATTTTTATAAAGGCATCGAAACCATTCCTTACTTTCATCAGTTTTTTGCAGAAAAAAAATCCTAATACATGCGGGGGCAAGAAACCACAAAAAAAGCGGAAAAGCAAAAAGTTAGATTAGACAAATACTTATGGTGTATCCGTATTTTTAAAACTCGAAGTCAGGCAACAGAAGCCATTGATAAAGGTCGCGTTAAAATTAAAGGAGAACCAGTTAAGGCGTCACGTGCTGTGGTAGTAGGCGATGAATATGAAGCCAGAACCGAGCATAAAAACTGGGTCATTAAAGTAACCCAATTACTTGAAACGCGCATGGCATATATAGAAGCGATAAAATATTACGCCGACCTTACGCCCATTGAGGAATTAGAGCGTGTAAGTCAAGTAGCATCGAGCTTTCATACTGGCAAGCGATTGAGTAAAATAGGCCGTCCTACCAAAAAAGACCGACGTGATTTAGGCGATCTTTTGGGCTAATACGCTAAGCGTACACATCATTAATAGAAAAAAATAGCTGTCTATTTTGTTTCTTTTATCTTTACACTATGACCATTGAAATTTTAACCGTTTTACCAGAATTATTAACGAGCCCATTTGAGCACAGTATGATGAAGCGTGCGCAGGAAAAAGGATTGCTTACTATCAAATTACATACATTAAGAAAATGGGCAATTAATAAACATGGGCAGGTGGATGATTACCAATATGGCGGTGGCGCAGGCATGGTGATGATGTGCGAACCATTGGCCAATGCAATTGACGAATTACAACTAGAGGGCAAATTTGATGAAATCATTTTTATGACGCCCGATGGTAAAAAATTGGAGCAAAAAGATGCCAACACGCTTTCACTTAAAAATAGAATATTAATTATCTGTGGTCATTATAAAGGTATTGACCAACGCATTCGTGATTTGTATGTGACCAGCGAAATTTCCATTGGTGATTATGTATTAAGCGGTGGTGAGTTAGCTGCCGCAGTTTTGGTGGATGCGATAGGTCGTATTATACCTGGAGTATTAAATGATGAAACTTCCGCCTTGACCGATTCCTTTCAAGATAATTTATTGGCGCCTCCTGTATATTCAAGGCCCGTAGAATTTAGAGGTATACAAGTACCTCCTATTTTACTATCGGGTGATCCAAAAAAAATTGATGCCTGGAGACAGGAACAAGCTCTTGAAAGAACCCAACAACGCCGTCCCGACATTTTAGACCAATAATAGACCGCTTATACTATTATTTATAGATAAGCCTTCATCTATTATGGAT
>JBEATG010000281.1:0-19474 GCA_041162035.1 Bacteroidota bacterium | reverse complement strand
GGCAATCCAGTAAAGAGCAAATTGGTGTATCAAATCATGTTATACATTAGCCAGGCTAAGGACAGAGGCACTTATAATATACCCACCCAGAAATATTAATTCATTTTACCGCTGTAATTTTCGCATAAAAAAGCCCCTTAGAGAACTAAAGGGCGATTTTCGATTGCTTGCTTGTATGGGTAAACCAAACCACATATACAAGCACAAAGGTAACATTGTATCCAATGCCCATTTAATAACTTATTGTTAAATGTGACGGAGTTTTCCGCTTAATTGTTTGGGTATACGCGTAATGCCTGTTCAAGGCAATCCATGGCCAAATTGATGTCCTTTTCGTTTAAAACATAGGCAAGCCTTACTTCATTTAAGCCAAGTCCTGGGGTCGTGTAAAAGCCGCTACCTGGAGCCAACATAATGGTGGCATTGTTGTGCCTAAAACTAGTCAATAGCCATTGGCAAAAGTCATCGGTATTTTTTACTGGTAATTGTGCCATTGCATAAAATGCACCACTAGGAACTGGGCAATACACCCCTTCCATTTTTGATAGTCGATTCATTAATATATCGCGCCTATTTTTATATTCTTCTCTCGTTTCGTCAAAATAGTTATTGGGTAATCCTAGTGCAGCTTCGGCAGCAATTTGTTCCAAAGTGGGTGGACTTAATCTTGCTTGTGCAAATTTTATTACCGCTTCAATCACATCTTTATTTTTAGTAACTAGTGCACCGATTCGTGCACCACATGCCGAATATTTTTTACTAAAAGTGTCAATCATGATCACTCGGTCGGCTACACCTTGCAAGGTTAAAGTGCTTCTTACCTTCCCATCATAACTAAATTCCGTGTATGCTTCATCGGAAAATAAGTACAAATCTTTTTCTTTAATTAAATCGCTTATTTGTAAAAGCTCAGCTTCGCTATACACATATCCAGTGGGGTTGTTCGGATTGCAAATAAAAATCCCTTTGGTTTTAGGGGTGATTTTTTCCTTAAAAGAAGCAATGGGAGGTAAAGCAAATCCATTGTCGATCTTGGATGTAATAGGTATAATATGGATACCTGCAGCCATAGCAAATCCTATATAGTTAGCATAAAATGGTTCAGGTACTATAATTTCATCACCCTCATCCAAGCAGGCCATAAAAGCAAATAAAATGGCTTCACTTCCGCCAATGGTTATTAATACATCTTCATAATCTACATCAATGCCTTTACTATTATAATACCTGGCTAGTTTTTTTCTTAAACTTAAAATGCCACGGCTATCTGTATATTCTAAAACTTTTAAATTGGCTTGCTGCACTGCTTCTAGCATAACGCTGGGTGTTGCAATATCAGGCTGGCCAATATTTAAATGATACACTTGAACGCCTTCTTTTTTTGCAGCATCTGCAAAGGGCGCTAGTTTTCGAATAGGAGAGGAAGGCATTTTAATGCCTCGTTTACTTATTTGTATCATTCAAACAAAGATATGCTTGAACGCTATAATAAAAAAGCGTCCCGAGATTTCGGGACGCTTTTAATTTTAAATATTACCAAGTGTTTGTTATTATTCAAAAACACTTTAATTAATGTTTGTACTTTTTAAGTTCAAGTGATAAGTATCATTTTTATTAGTACCGCTTGAATAGGTATTCGATCTAAATTTTTTAAATCACTTCACCTTCAATGGTTAATTCAGTAGGTACTTTAACGCCAGCAAATTTAACAGTCACTTTCTTTTTAAAAGCGCCAACTGTAGGTGCTGTATAGGTAATTTTAATGGTTCCTTTTTGTCCTTTCAAAATGGGCTTTTGGTTGTACTCGGGTTGTGTACATCCGCATTCTGCATTTGCAAATTCAATCACCGCTGGCTTTGCATCATTATTGGCAAAGCTAAAGATGACTGATTTATTTACACCTTGTTTTATTTTTCCGTAGTTGTAACTTGATTTATCAAATTGTACACCCGTTTGGGCCATACTTGTGAATGATATTAGTAATGCAATGATTAATGATGTTAATTTCATGATTGAAAATTTTAAAATAATAAAGTATTGTGATTGAAAAATAAGTAGTTGGTATTTTGCAGTAGGTAAATACAGCAACTAAGTAGTTGGATTATTGTTTATTTGGACTATTAATGATAGGAGCTGCTGGCGCATTGGTAATGGCAACACCCTCTCCAGCAAATTGTGTTTGCTTCACTAAACCATTTGAAAATTCAAGTGACGTAGCGCGCGTAAAACTTCCCATAGCACTTCCGTTAAAGGTAATTTGTACGCGTCCAATTTTGCCTGGTGCAATTTTTTCATTGGGTTTAAAATTAGGTGTGGTGCAGCCGCAACCTGGACGTGCATTTACCAAAGCAAGGGTGTCCTTACTTATATTGGTAAATTCAATGGTGTAAGTTGCTGGTTGACCGAAGCCTATTTTACCAAAATCAAAATTGTCATTTTTGAACTTTAATATTTGATCAATATTGGCTGCAGTTTGCGCTGAAATAGAACTGAAAATACCCAAAACTAGGCTTAAAACAAGTATTGCTTTTTTCATATAATGAGGTTTGATTTGAGGCGTTGTTGCGTGTAAAATTATTAAAAAATAGGGAATTAAATGATTTTATCTAATTCTTGGTTTTTTATGCTTTTTGCCCCCTATTTTTGCTATATGGAATCCAACCTCGATGCTGTTTTAACACCTGAAATGCTTTCATTTGAAGCGTTTAAAAAATCTGTATTGGAGGATTACCGAATAGCCCTCATGAGTAGGGAAGTAAGTTTACTAGGTCGACGTGAGGTTTTAACAGGAAAAGCAAAATTTGGAATTTTTGGAGATGGAAAGGAAATTGCACAAATAGCATTAGCTAAATTTTTTCAAAAAGGTGATTTTAGAAGTGGTTATTATAGGGACCAAACTTTAATGTTTGCCATGGGTACTTCCAATGTGGAAGATTATTTCGCCCAATTATATTCGGATGTAGAAAATGATCCATATAGTGGTGGTAAAAATATGAATGCTCATTTTGCCACTGCATTTGTCAATGATAAAGGGGAGTGGCTGGATTTAGTGAACCGTCATAATATATCAGCAGATATTGCGCCCACCGCTGGCCAAATGGCCAGAGCATTAGGCTTGGCATTTGCATCAAAATGTTTCAAGCAGTCAAAGCACAAAGAGCTATTTTCACATTTATCTACTGACGGTAATGAAGTATGTTTTTGCACCATTGGGGATGCAAGTACTTCTGAAGGACAATTTTGGGAAGTAATTAATGCAGCTGGTGTTTTACAAATTCCTTTGGCCGTTTTTGTATATGATGATGGATATGGAATTTCAGTGCCCACTAAATTACAAACAACGAAGGGTTCCATATCTGAAGCTTTACAAGGCATGCAAAAAGAACCCAATACCAATGGTATTAAAATTTTCACCGTAAAAGGTTGGGATTATGCTGCATTGTGTGAAGTGTTTGAACAAGGCATTACTTATACTAGAAACACTCATGTGCCTGTCGTATTTCATGTGCAGGAATTAACGCAACCGCAGGGGCATTCCACCAGTGGAAGTCATGAGAGATATAAATCAACAGAACGTTTACAATGGGAAAGAGAGTGGGATGGTATCAAAAAAATGAGGGAATGGTTGTTGTTGAATGAATTAAGTAATGAATCAGATTTGCAAACATTTGAAGCGCAAGTTAAACAGGCAGTTCGAGATGCAAAATTAAGGGCTTGGAATAAGTATATCGCACCCATTAATGAAAAACTCAAGCAAGGCGTTGCGTTGGCTTATCAAGGATTAAGTCAAGATGATTTATTAATGGCACAACAATTGACGCAGGAATTAATTTCAAATAGGGAGCCTTTGAAAAGAGATATTTTCAGATCACTTCATTTGGTGCTTGAAAAATTACCCAATCATCCTAATAAAAACGGGGTACTTGAATTTTTATCCAACTATCATAAAGAGCAAGCACCATACTATAGTAAGAATTTATACAATGAAGGTCCAAAGAGCACGTTAAATGTTGTTGGTGTGCCGGCAATAATTAATGCTGATGCGACTACTTTGAATGGGTATGAAATTTTGAATCATTATTTTGATGAATTGTTTACCTCCAATCCTTTGGTATATGCTTTTGGTGAGGACTTAGGAAATATTGGAGATGTGAATCAAGGCTTTGCTGGCTTGCAAATTAAGCATGGCGCTGACAGAATTTTTGATACGGGTATTCGCGAGCAATCCATCATGGGGCAAGCGCATGGTATGGCTTTACGCGGATTAAGACCGATTGCTGAAATTCAATACTTGGATTATTTATTATATGGATTACAAACCTTAAGTGATGATGTTGCTACTCTGCACTATCGCAGCAATGGAATACAAAGTAGTCCGGTAATTATTCGTACCAGAGGACACCGACTAGAAGGAATTTTTCACAGTGGCTCCCCAATGGGCGTTATCATTAATGCTTTAAGAGGCATGTATATATGTGTGCCAAGAAATATGGTACAAGCAGTGGGGATGTACAATACTTTGCTAGCGGGTAATGATCCTGCATTATTAATAGAGTGTTTGAATGGTTATCGTTTAAAGGAACAAATGCCAACTAATTTAATGTCCTTTAAGGTGGCCTTAGGGGTTCCTGAAATCATTAAAGAAGGTAATGATATTACGATTGTTTCCTATGGCTCTACGATTCGTATTATTGAAGATGCAGCTATAAGATTATCGGAAATGGGCATTGATTGCGAAATTATAGATGTACAAACCTTATTACCATTTGATATTCATCATCAAATTTTGGCATCCTTGAAAAAAACAAATCGTATTGTATTTGTGGATGAAGATGTGCCTGGTGGTGGAAGTGCTTATATGTATCAGCAAGTACTTGAAGTGCAAGGTGGCTATAAGTGGTTAGATGCAACCGCGCGCACCATTAGTGCAAAAGCGCACCGTCCAGCTTACGCAAGTGATGGGGATTATTTTTCCAAACCGAATACGGAGGAAATCATAGAGAAGATCAAAGAGATGATGGCAGAGTAGCCTTAAGATTTCTCTGATGACTATTAATTATTTCTACTTAAGGAATAGCCTTCTAATTTTTGCGTGTGCTCCAATGAGCCTAATCTAAATTTCACAGCGACCTTTGTTTGTTTTTGTAATGCTCTTTCCATGTTACAAAAAAATCCGGTTGTAGTCGTATAGTAATTTGCTGGCAATTTTGTCTCCTTCGATATCGTATACTTGTTAAACACGGGTTTCGTAGTATCTTTAATTACAGGCGAAATAAAAGCGGAGATTAATATAGTTATTATAATTTTCATACTTAAGCCTTTTTTAAACACTGGCAGGAGAATTTCAAAAAATACTTGATTTTTTGAATAAATCATAAGAGGGAATTGTAGCACTTTTTATATTTAAAAATAAAAAAGTGCTACAAAACTACCCCATATTATGGAATACTTTATTTACATCTTCATCCTCCTCTAATCTTTCAATGAGTTTACTTATGTCCTCCGCTTGTTCATCTGTTACCGGAACTGTGGTGGTTGGAATCCATTCAAGCTGTGCACTCAATGGTTGAATATTTTTATCCTCCAATGCTTTTTGTAAATTTCCGAAATCAGTAAAAGCACATCTTAAAACGATAATTGCATTGCCATTATCATCATTACTTTCTCCTAACTCATCCAAGCCGTGGTCAATTAATTCTAATTCCAAATCATCCATATTGACACCGTCTGGGCTTAAATTAAACACCCCCATTTTTTTAAACTGGAAACTTACACTTCCGCTATTCCCTAGTGCACCATGTCCTTTGTTAAAATGACTTTTCACATTGGCAACAGTTCTTACATGATTATCGGTGGCGGTTTCTACTAATAAGGCAACGCCATGCGGCGCATAACCTTCGTATAAAATTTCCTCGTAATTACTAGTATCTTTTCCCATGGCACGCTTAATCGCGGCCTCCACTCTATCCTTGGGCATACCTACACTACGTGCATTCTGATAACACCTTCTTAATGCGGGATTGTCATCGGGGTTAGGGCCACCCGCTTTCACAGCAATTACAATCTCTTTACCGATTCGGGTAAATTGTTTTGCCATACGATCAAATCGTTTGAACATGGTGGCTTTCCGAACTTCAAATATTCTTCCCATAATAGTATGTTATTGAGGTCTGCAAAAATAAGCTAAAAAAATAATCCCCCCGAGTACTCGGGAGGATTATTATAATTATGCATCAATAGCGTTTAGTCATTTAATTTGCTATGCTTACGACTATAAACGAAATACACCACCAAGCCTAAGACCATCCATGCAAAGGCTACCTTTAATGTTTGTGCATCTAGGGCAAATATCATTGCCAAGCAAATAACTGCTCCTAAAATAGGAACCAATGGCACCAAAGGCGTCTTAAATGGTCTTTCCATATCTGGTGATTTGCGTCTTAAAATCCAAATACCAGCACTCACCAACACAAATGCGAACAAGGTTCCAAAGGAAGTTAAATCACCCGCTACATTACCCGGAACGAATGCGGCAAATGCGCCTACAAATACAAATAAGATCCAGTTTGATTTATAAGGCGTTCTGTATTTAGGATGTAAGTCAGAGAACACTTTAGGTAATAATCCGTCATTCGCCATCGAGAAGAATACACGAGATTGTCCCATTAACATCACTAATATTACTGAGCTAAAGCCAGCCAAAATAGCCACGGTAACCGCAGTAGCTAACCAGCCATATCCCGTCATATACGTTGAAATTGCATAAGCCACTGAAGCCTCACGTCCTTTTAAAGGATCCACAAAATCCTTCCAGTTAGCTACGCCTGTTAATACGTGTCCAAATAGAATATATAATATTGTACAAACTACTAATGAACCTAAAATACCAATTGGCATATCTCTCTTTGGATTTTTTGCTTCCTGTGCAGCTGTTGAAACAGCATCAAAACCAATGAATGCAAAAAACACAATTGCAGCACCACCCAACACACCACCCCAGCCATGCTTGAATGCACCTGAGTAATCTGCAATCACCTTACCCGCAGCGTCGATGACTGGCGGTTGGTTTGCAGGAATTAAATAAGGCGTATGGTTTTCAGGACGAATAAACTGCCATCCCAAAACAATAAATATAATTACAATCGCCACTTTTATAAACACAATTATTGCGTTTACAATTGCAGATTCCTGTGTTCCTTTAATTAATAGTAAGGTTAACAATAATAAAATTACCAATGCAGGTGCATTCATAATACCATGACGTAATATGCCATCTGCACCGGTCATACTTTCAAAAGGGGAGTGGCTCCATTCATAAGGAATGCTCCCCCCTAGCAGTTTGTTTAAATATTCACTCCAAGCAATAGATACAGTGGCAGCGCCTAAGGCATATTCCATAATTAAAGCCCATCCAATAATCCAGGCTACTGTTTCTCCCATCGTTACATATGAATAAGCATAGGCACTTCCTGAAATTGGAATCATCGCAGCAAACTCAGCATAACATAATCCTGCAAAAGCACAACCAACGGCTGCAACAATAAAGGATAGTGTAACAGCTGGTCCAGCAGCTTGTCCAGCAGCCGCAGCGGTTCTAACAAATAAGCCAGCGCCAATGATGGCACCAACGCCTAGTGCAATCAAATTTCCAGCGCCTAATGTGCGTTTTAATCCTTTTCCACCATCATCTGCCTGCGCTAACATGGCGGACAAATCTTTTTTTCTAAATAAACTCATAGTTATTAGTTTCGGTTTTCAAATCAAAAACAAGGTGTTGTTTTTGAGCTAATTGTAATTGAACACAATCTAGGTTGGAAAATAGTACTTTTTTCGCAAAAATGCCTTCATTTTTATATAAAATACCTCTTAGGGGAGGGGTATTTTTTTAGGACTTAAGTCTTATATTGCATTACTAACAATACTATGAAAAAATCAAACAAACTCACCCTATATATTTTAGTCGCAATGCTATTGGGGGCTATATTGGGCTATATCATTAATAAAAATTATGATGCGGTTTATATTGAAAAATTTTCTAAAAATATTAAGTTATTAACTACTATATTTTTAAGATTGGTGCAAATGATCATTGCGCCACTGGTATTTACAACGTTGGTGGTCGGAATTGCAAAACTGGGTGATTTAAAAACGGTAGGTCGTGTGGGGGGTAAAGCTATGTTGTGGTTTATTACTGCCTCATTAGTAAGTTTATTAATCGGACTAGTATTAGTGAATATATTTAAGCCAGGATTGGGCATTGATTTAAGCAATGCGGATATGAGTGGTGCAAAAGATGTCATGGGGAAAACCCAAACTTTTAGCATGATCAATTTTATAGAACATGTTTTTCCAAAAAGCATGTTTGAGGCGATGGCCAATAATGAAATATTACAGATTGTTATATTCAGTATCTTTTTTGGCGTAGCTGCAGCTGCAATAGGCGATAAGGCCAAAGGATTTATTAAAGCACTCGAAACGGTTTCTCATATTATTTTAAAAATGGTAGGCTATGTGATGAATTTTGCACCATTGGGTGTGTTTGGTGCCATTGCCGCAGTGATTGCTACAAAGGGACTAGCTATTTTTATATTTTACGGTAAATATTTAATGTACTTCTTGTTCGGTATAGGCGTTTTATGGATCGTATTGTTAGGGGTTGGTTTTATCATTTTAGGTAAACGAGTACCGTCCTTATTAAAACATATCACTACGCCATTAGTGATTGCTTTTAGTACGACAAGTAGTGAAGCCGTGTTTCCAAAATTAACAGAGGAGTTAGAAAAATTTGGATGTAAGGATAAAATTGTATCCTTTATTTTGCCATTGGGATACTCATTTAATTTAGATGGCAGTATGATGTATATGACTTTTGCAAGTTTGGCCATTGCACAAGCTTATGGTATTCAAATTGATTTTGCAACACAGTTAACCATGTTATTGGTATTGATGCTTACGAGTAAGGGCATTGCTGGTGTGCCGCGAGCGTCCTTAGTGGTCGTTACGGCTACTTGTGCTATGTTTAATATTCCACCTGAAGGCATTGCATTAATTTTACCTATTGATCACTTTTGCGATATGTTCCGATCTGCCACTAATGTATTAGGTAATAGTCTTGCGACCACTGTTGTAAGTAAATGGGAAGGCGCATTAGAAAATCCAACACAAGCATAAAAATATATTAATGATTACTTTACTGGAAGTTTTTCACTGGAGTCAACTTTTACAACCACAATTTTATATTGAACATGGTGGTTTGTGGTTATTGTTGTTTGTAGTTTTTGCCGAAACGGGATTATTTTTTGGCTTTTTTTTACCAGGAGATAGTTTGCTATTTGTGGCAGGTATTTATAGTGCACCGCTGGTGTCGCAAATTTTTGTAACCGATAGCGAGTGGCTTAATTTAGGTATTCTATTTGCATTTATATCAGTCGCTGGAATTTTGGGAAATTATGTGGGCTATTATATTGGTAAAAAGGTGGGCCCAGCGATGTATGAATGGAAGGATAATTTATTGTTTAAGAAAAAGTATTTAATACAAGCCCAAGAATTTTATGACAAACATGGCGGACGCGCAATAGTGATCGCTAGATTCATTCCAATTGTTCGAACTTTCGCGCCCATAGTTGCTGGTATTGTTGCCATGGATAAAAAAAAGTTTGTTTATTTTAATGTGGTGGGTTGTTTGGCTTGGGTTTCGAGTATGTTATGCGCTGGTCATTTTTTACAAGCCTGGATATTAAATCAATTTCAATTCGATTTAAAAAATCATTTAGAGGTCATTGTATTAGGTATAGTATTGGTTACCACCTTGCCTGTCATTATAAATGTTATTTCGCATCGTTCTCGTAAATCTTAATTTAAAAAACGATTAATAAGTAATTTATTAATATGAATCAGAATAAACAAATTGGACTTTTATCAATGCCTGTATTTGTTGCTGCTTTGGGCTATTTTGTAGATGTGTATGACTTGTTATTGTTTACCATTGTCAGGCAAACAAGTGTAATGAGTATTGGATCCACTGCGGAAACTATTATTGTTGATAGCGCGCATATTATTAACTGGCAAATGTCTGGCTTATTAATTGGCGGTATATTATGGGGCGTGTTGGGAGATAAAAAAGGAAGATTAAAAGTTTTATTCGGATCCATTTTATTATACTCTGTGGCAAATATCCTAACCTCCTTTGTTCAAAATGTAGATCAATATGCATACTGTCGTTTTATAGGAGGCATTGGTTTAGCAGGGGAGTTGGGTGCAGGAATTACGCTTGTTTCAGAAATACTTCCTAAACATAAAAGAGGTATTGGCACTTCCATGGTTGCGGGTATTGGCTTATTTGGTGCTGTGTTTGCTTATTTCACTTTTAAGTATACCAATGATTGGCGTTTGTGTTATCAAATAGGCGGTGTACTTGGATTTTTCCTTTTGATATTGCGTGTTAAAGTAGCGGAGTCGTTTATGTTTGAATCTGTCAAGTTATCAAAACATGAAAAAGGTAATTTTTTCATGTTTTTTCAAAATAAGAAAAGATTTGTAAAATATATTACTGCTATTTTAATTGGACTTCCTACTTGGTTTGTCATTGGTGTATTAATTAATTATAGTAATAAATTTGCAAGTTCCTTGTATGGAATTAATTTAATTGATTCAGGAAGATCCATCATGCTCGCTTATATAGGGATTGCTTCAGGTGATTTACTGATTGGATATGTGAGTCAATATTTTAAAAGTCGTAAAAAGGCATTAATGCTTTTTTATATTTTAAACATTATCGGCATGATATTGTTTTTCAGTCCATTCAATAACAATGATAGTCGAATGTACCTTATTTGTGCTTTCCTAGGCTTTAGTACTGGTTACTGGGCAATATTTAATCAAATGGCAGCGGAACAATTCGGAACTAATTTACGCGCGACTGCTGCAACGACCATACCCAATATGGTGCGCGGTGCATTACCCTTAATTAACTTTTTATTCTTAGATATCTTACAAAAAAAATTAGGTTGGGATATTGTGCAAAGTGGCATGTTTACAGGGGCTATCGTAATGGTAATTACTTTAGTTGCTTATTTTTTTACTGAGGAAACTTATCATAAGGATTTGGATTATATGGAGCATGACAATCCACTCCCTTAGTTTTAAACCCATATGCGTTTATTAATTATTCGTTTTTCGTCCATTGGGGACATTGTATTAACTACGCCAGTAATTCGTTGTGTAAAACAACAAATCCCAGGGGTTGAAATACACTTTTTGACCAAGCTTTCCATGAAGGAAGTGACTGAAGCGAATCCCTACATTGATCATTTTCATTATTTGGATCAAGATATCAATGCAATTATTCCCGCTTTTAAAAAGCAGTCCTTTGATGCAGTGATCGATTTACATCATAATCAACGTACCTGGCGTATCAAGCGCGCATTGGGGGTAAAAGCTTTTAGCTATAAAAAATTAAGCATTCAAAAAATCATCCTCACTACTTTTGGTATTGATTTATTAAAAAATGAACATGTAACCAAGCGTTATATGGATACGGTAAAATCATTGGGTGTGGTGGATGACGGAAAGGGCTTGGATTATTTTATTCCAACTTCTACCAAGTCAGTCATCAATGATTTGCCTGAAAATTTCAAATCAGGTTATGTTGGATTGGTGATTGGCGCTTCGTATTTTAATAAGAAGATGCCACTTGAAAAATTAAAGGCATTAATTGAATCCATAAAAATACCCGTTGTTTTGATTGGTGGTCCTGATGACAAGGAAGTAGGAGTGGCCTTGCAGCATACATTCGGAGATCGCGTTTTCAATGCATGCGGTAACTATAATATTAATGAATCAGCCATTTTTGTAAAGCAGGCAAAATATATCGTATCGCATGATACTGGGTTTTTACATATTGCTTGTGCTTTTAATAAACCAACGGTAACAATTTGGGGAGCCACCACGCCTGCGTTACAGTTTTCGGCTTTGTATCCAACAAATTCAGAAAGCCCTCGCTTCGATGCAATCGTAACTGATTTAAAATGCCAACCTTGTGCAAAGCAAGGATCCAATCATTGCCCCAAAGGACACTTTAATTGCATGCAACTTCAAAATACAGATTTGATTGCAGCAAAAGTAAATGCTCTATAAATTAATACGCGCATAAATACCTATTTCTCGTCTCATCGCTGCAGGAACAGATATTAGACTCGAAATAGTATTTACGCGCTATTTTATAAATTATACAGACGCATAAATACCTATTTCTCGTCTCATCGCTGCAGGAACAGATATTCGTCTCAAAATAGTATTTACGCGCTATTTTATAAATTATTCAGACGCATAAATATTTAGTTTTCGTCTCATCCATTATTTATCGGGCATAAAAAAAGCCTTCCACCCGTTATCGGAGGAAGGCTTTAGAATAATATTTGAACTATTATAAAGTTTTCAATACGTCGTTCATATTGCGCACTGCGTCTGCGCTTTTGTTGAACGCTGCTTGTTCGTCTGCAGATAAATCCATTGCAACAATCTTTTCCCAACCATTCTTTCCAATCACTACAGGAACGCCTAAGCAAATGTCTGATTGGCCATATTCGCCATCCAAGCTTACGCAACATGTAAATAATTTCTTTTCATCACGTACAATGCTTTCCACTAATGCAGCGCCTGCAGCACCTGGTGCATACCAAGCGGAAGTGCCTAATAATTTTGTAAGTGTTGCACCGCCTACCATCGTATCGTTGATGATGGTTTGTTGTTGTGCTTCATCTAAAAATTGCGTCACAGGAATGCTATTCCATGTTGCGTGTTTAATTAAAGGAATCATCGTTGTATCTCCGTGACCGCCTACCACTAATGCGTTTAAGTCGGAAGGGCTACAATTTAAAGTAGTACTTAATTGGTATTTGAAACGCGCACTATCTAAAGTGCCACCCATACCAATAATTCTGTTTTTAGGTAAACCAGTGGATTGCAATGCTAAGTAAGTCATTGTGTCCATTGGGTTACTAATCACTATAATGATCGTGTTAGGAGAATGCTTTAAAATGTTCTCACAAACTCCTTTTACAATACCTGCGTTCGTGCCAATTAATTCCTCACGTGTCATACCTGGTTTACGAGGTAAGCCTGAAGTAATAACTACGACATCTGAATTTGCTGTTTTTGAATAATCATTCGTGGATCCAGAAATACGTGTATCAAAACCTAGTAAGGCAGCTGTCTGCATCATATCCTGTGCTTTACCTTCGGCAAATCCTTCCTTTATATCTAATAAAACCAATTCAGTTGCTAATTCTTTACGGGCAATATTATCAGCACATGTAGCACCTACGGCACCTGCACCTACGACTGTAATTTTCATATTTTTTTATTTAAAATAAGTATTGAATATTTTTACGCAGCAAAGTTAGTTATTTGCTTTCTATTATCTTTATTATGTCAAAAATATCTGCCCCTTTTTCATACACTTTCACCAACTGGTTATTTTTGTATAAAGCCACAAAAGGAGTCATTTTTGGGCGAAAAAAGGTAGGAATCATATAGCTAGGATCACGACCAATAAGTATATTAGGGCGGCCCACAAATTTAAATTTGTCTGCAAAAGCCTGAATCGCAATCATGTCACGATAGCTGTCCCAAATGAATAAAACGTTTGTTAATTTGTCCTTATACTTATTAATGGTAGCGGCTTCGGTCTCGCAATGAGAACAATCGGGGCTAAAAAAAATGATGCAAGTATATTTAAACTTAGGAATCGTTTTATTCGTCACCTCCCTGCCATCAATTAGGTTTAATGTAAATGCAGGCAAGTTTTTATCCTTTAAGTAGGGTGCGTTGGGATCAGGTTTAACATCTAAACTTTGTGCGGAGGCCTGTGCAATGATCACCATAGCGAATAGGCTTAGAATAATTTTTCTCATAATATTATTTTTGGGTCATACGCATCGATTTTGCGTCTTGTAAAAATTTCGATGCAAATATAAAATTATTTAGTAATTCATTTTTGCTGTAAATGATTTCGGCATTGGTCCCTTCCCATTCTTTTTTACCTTGGTGTAAATAGATAATATGGTCGCCAATTTCCATCACACTATTCATATCATGTGTGACTACAATAGTGGTAATATTATACTCAGTGGTAATATCTTGAATGAGTTTATCAATGACCATGGATGTTTGTGGATCCAGTCCTGAATTGGGCTCGTCGCAAAATAAATATTTTGGTTTCATGATGATGGCACGTGCTAATGCAACTCTTTTTTTCATTCCGCCACTAATCTCTGCAGGGTACTTTTCATTTACGCCATGCAAGTTCACCCTTGCTAAAGTTTCCAAAACTTTTTTATTTTTCTCGTCCAAACTTAAATGGGTAAACATATCCAATGGGAATCGCACATTTTCTTCTACTGTCTTTGAATCAAACAAAGCATTCCCCTGAAATAGCATGCCTATATTATTTCTTAATTCTTTTCTTTCCTCCTTACTCATGCTGTGTAATTCTTCACCATCAAAGTGTATTTTTCCTTTGTCCGCATGGATTAAATCAACAATACATTTGGTTAATACCGTTTTTCCGCTTCCGCTGGTGCCGATAATTAAATTACAAATACCAGGTTTAAATTGCGCACTTATATCATCAATAATTACTTTGCCTTCAAAAGCTTTTGATATGTTATTTACTTCAATCATGCTTATGGGTTCAATGGAATTTGTAAATTCAACAAGTCCGCAAAGGTATCCGACCTGCTAATTAATTTTGCCTCCTCTTTTTCAAATAAAATTTGTGCTGGTTTGTAGCGTGCATTGTAATTGCTGGACATTTCATAGCCGTATGCGCCCGCATTATAAAAAACTAAAAAATCACCTTCGGAAATAGTGGGTATAGGGCGGTCCCATGCAAAAGTATCTGTCTCACAAATATTTCCTACCACTGCATAATTTTTTGTTGGTTGATCAGGGTGGCTAATATTATCAATATGATGGTATGCATCATAAAACATAGGTCTGATCAAATGATTGAGTCCAGTATTAATACCTGCAAAGGTAATTTCACCTTGCTCCTTTAATACATTCACTTGTGTAATAAAATAGCCCGCTTCACTTACCAAATATTTTCCTGGTTCAAACCAAGCCGTCAGTGGTCGTCCAAATTTTTCAGACATTTTTTTCATCACTTTATCAACCTCGCTTCCTAATAAAGAAATATCTGTTCCTTTTTCATTGGGCGCATAAGGCACTTTGAATCCGCCACCAAAATCCAACACCTGCACGCTAGGAAATTCGCCTAATATACTTTCAAAAACTTCCGCGGATTGCAAAAACACACTTACTTCCTTTATTTCACTACCCGTATGTATATGTAAGGTGGTAATATTAAGTTGGAATTTTTCTTGAATTGCTTTTAATTCTTGTAATTGGGTCAAAGGAATCCCAAACTTACTTTTATCGTGCCCTGTTGAAATTTTAAGATTCCCACCAGCCATAATATTGGGGCGAATACGAACGCCTACTGCATACGTATTTCCAAATTTTGCGCCGAACTTTTCTAAATTGGATAAGCTGTCAATATTGATATTAATGCCCAATGCAACAGCTTCGCATATTTCATCAAAGGATACACTATTACTGGTGTATAAAATATTTTTTGGTTCAAAGCCTACATGCAAGGCCAACTTCACTTCATTTATAGAACTGCAATCAATAGGGCAGCCAGCATTTTTTACTACTTGTAAAATATGAATATTGGTAAGGGCCTTACACGCGTAAAAAAAACGTGTTTGATTCATATCAAAATGGGTAACTAAATTTTGATATTGCGAAACAATCTTTTCAGCATGATATATATACAAGGGCGTGCCAAATTTTTCAGCTGCTTGCTTCAATTGCCCATAAGTTAAACTTGACTTCATGGTACGAAGATACAATTAGAACTGATGTTTTAATACGAAATCAGTCTGGATAATTTGAGAAAATGTAAAAGGAAGTAAATCTGCGTAAATGGGAATGCCTGGCCTATTCTGGTTGCTCAGGTGCATTCTCCTCATGATCTTCCGCGTCAATAGCATCTGAATCATAATCGCCCGTTTCGGCTTCAATGGCAGCATCTAATTCGGCAGTTTGATTCAATACACTATTGTCGGTAAAATCTTCTGGTTTAACAACAGTTGCTTCCACAACTTGGTCTGCTAATACCTCTCTGATTTTAGGTAAATCGTCAGTTGAATTGATGCCAAAATAATCCATGAAATTAACAGAGGTAGAATATACCAATGGCTTGCCTGGCATATTTTCATTACGACCACTAATGGTGATTAATTCTTTTTCTAATAATTTTTGAATAGAATAATCGCTGTTTACCCCACGTATTGCTTCCACTTCACCTTTAGTGATCGGTTGCTTGTAGGCAATAATTGCTAATGATTCCAATGCTGCGTTGGATAATCGTTTTAAAAACTTATCTCCGTTTAGTTGCGCAATGGTATTATGAAAATTTGGCTTTGTTAAAAACTGCCAGCCACCGCCACTTTGTTTTAATTCAAATGGATAAAATTCCGTTGCATATTTTTCTTGAATACCTTCTAAAGCAGACTCCACTTGGCTAAGTGTAATACGTTCTTCTAAAAATCCAAAAGCATTATTAATAAGCTCAGTAATGTCATTTGCATTTAGTGCTTTTTCACTTGCAAAAACTAAGGCTTCAATATGCGGAATGATTTGGCTTATTTCCATAATGGGTTGGTATTCTTATCCGTTTAATGCAGCAGCACCACTTACAATCTCCGTTAATTCGGTTGTAATTGCTGCTTGACGTGCGCGGTTGTATGATAATTTCAATGATTTCAATAATTCGTTTGCATTTTCACTTGCTTTATCCATCGCTGTCATTCTAGCACCATGCTCACTTGCGTTTGCATCCAATACGGCTTTGAATAATTGGGTATTCAATATTTTTGGCATTAATTCAGCGACCAAAACTTCCTTTTTAGGCTCGAAAATAAAATCTGTTTTTTTCTGACTTTCTTTTTTAGCAATTTTTGGAACAGGTAAAAATGGTTCTGCCGTAAACACTTGTGTAGCGGCATTTTTAAATTCACTGTATATAATTTCTATTGCATCAAATTCTTTATTTGAAAAAGCATCCATTGCTGCTTGCGCTGCCAATTGCACATTTTCAAAATTGAGGTTTAAAAAGATATCTTTAAAATTTGCATTGGTTGTAAAACCTGCTTTGCTTAAACTTTCGTATCCTTTTTTTCCAATATTCCAAATGGTCACTTTTTGTTTTGGATATTTTTCGGTTATCGTTGTTCTAGCCAATTTCACCAAGTTGGCATTATAACCTCCGCACAATCCTCTGTCTGAAGTAATAACAATCAATAATACATTATTCACAGGGCGTGTTTCAGCCAAAGCTAAATTCATATCTCCCTCTAAACTGCTTAAAATGTTTCCTAACATTTCTTGGAGTTTGCGCGTATAAGGACGCATCTGTGTAATCGCATCTTGTGCACGGCGTAATTTTGCCGCACTCACCATTTTCATTGCTTTTGTAAGCTGCTGGGTAGATTGCGTACTTTTAATCCTATTTCTTACTTCATTCAATTGACCTGCCATAATAGTAAATTTTCCGATTTTTCTTAATGAATCCCGCTTAAAATTAAGGGGTGCTTAAGGCGAGCAAAGGTATCATTTTTTCGTTCATTTTTCACTTTTCAGGCCCTGCAAGTTAATTTTTATATTCCCAGCCCCATAAAATGGCCAAACTGCCTTCAAATGCTTACCTTTGACACCCCTAAACTAGTGGCCAAAATGTCATTGGCATACTGATTGCTAATAAGGGATTATATATAATTTATCTTAGGACTATGTTGCAATTTATAAGTAAAATATTCGGTGGATCTAAAAGCGAGAAAGATGTTAAAAAAATAGCACATTTAGTGCCTATTATCAATGGGCATTTTGCGTCCTATGAGCAGCTTTCCAACGATGCCTTAAGGGGTAAAACAACCGAACTAAAAGCGCGCATTACTGCGCATTTGTCATCTATTGACCAAACAATTCAGGAAGAACAAGCCAAGGCGGAAGCGCTTCCGATGAGTGAGTTTATGGGTCGTGATACGATTTACCAAAATATAGACGAATTAAAAAAAGAACGCAATAAAGCTTTGGAAACCATTTTAATGGATTTGTTGCCAGAAGCTTTTGCAGTAGTAAAGGAAGTAGCGCGTCGTTTTACAAATAATACCGAATTAGTGGCTACAGCTACTGAACTCGACCGTCAGTTTTCTGTAACAAAGGAATATGTTAGTATAAAAGGCGACCAATCAGTTTTCCAAACCACTTGGAAGGCTGCAGGAGTGCCAATTACTTGGAATATGGTACATTATGATGTACAGTTGATTGGAGGTATCGTTTTACATGAGGGAAAAATTGCCGAAATGTCTACCGGGGAGGGAAAAACCTTGGTATCCACCTTGCCTGCATACTTAAATGCATTGTCAGGCGAAGGGGTACATATTGTAACGGTGAATGATTACTTGGCAAAGAGAGATAGTGAGTGGAATGGTACTTTATTTGAGTGGCTGGGTTTAACGGTAGATTGTATTGACAAGCATCAGCCGAATTCTGAGGAGCGCCGCGATGCATATCGTGCGGACATTACTTACGGAACCAACAATGAATTTGGATTTGATTACTTGCGTGATAATATGGTGCATACACCGGAGGAAATGGTACAACGCAAACATCATTTTGCCATGGTGGATGAGGTGGATAGTGTATTGATTGATGATGCGCGAACGCCTTTAATCATCTCTGGTCCTATTGGACATCCAACAGGAGAGCAACAATTTTTTGAATTAAAACCTAGGATTGAAAAACTGGTGGACATTCAGAAAAAAGTAGTGAATCAATTTTTAATTGAAGCCAAGAAAAAAATAGCCGAAGGAAATGATGATGTAAAAGATGGTGGATTGGCTTTGTATCGTGCATTCAGAGGGTTACCCAAAAATGGCGCTATCATTAAATATTTGAGTGAGCCAGGTATTCGTGTAAAATTACAAAAAGCAGAGAATCATTATTTGGCGGATCAACAACGCGAGATGCCAGCAGTGGATGCGGAGTTGTATTTCCATATTGATGAAAAAAATAATTCAGTTGAATTAACTGAAAAGGGATTACAGTTAATTACAAAATCGGGGGAGGATCCAAACTTCTTTTTATTGCCGGATATAAGCATTGAATTAAATGCGATAGATCAAAATCAAGTAATTGACCCAGCCGAAAAATTACAACAAAAGGAAGTCATCATTAATGATTATAGTATTAAGTCCGATCGTATTCATACGGTGAACCAATTATTAAAAGCGTACACTTTATTTGATAATGATGTGGAGTATGTGGTGATTGAAGGGCAGGTAAAAATTGTAGATGAGCAAACAGGTCGTATCATGGAAGGTCGTCGTTATTCTGACGGCTTACA
>JBEATG010000129.1:0-5670 GCA_041162035.1 Bacteroidota bacterium | reverse complement strand
GTATAAGTAGGAAGGTTAAAGTATTTTTCATGCAGCGGTCCAAAACTAAACAATTATGACATAAAAAAGGCTTCATTGTGATGAATGAAGCCTTTAAATACCTGTATATATGTATTATTTTAAAGATGCCAGGTCAATAACGAATCGATATTTGACATCTCCTTTAAGCATTCGATCGTATGCCTCATTAATTTTTTGCATTGGAATTACTTCTATCTCGGACACTATATTATGTTCTGCACAATAGTCCAGCATTTCCTGTGTCTCTTTCATGCCTCCAATACATGAGCCAATCACACTGCGTCTATTGGTCACCAATGAAAAAGGCTGCACTTTAGGTGATTCAATGGGTAAGCCCACTACCATTAATTTACCATCGATACCTAGTAAATTTAAATAGGCAGTATAGTCGTGATTTGCAGAAATGGCATCTAGTATAACATCAAAATAACTGTTATACTTGCTCATAGCTTCTTTATTAGTACTCACTAAAAAATGAGTAGCACCAAGTTTTTTCGCATCAGCTTCCTTTGATGGGGATGTGCTTATCACGGTAACCTCAGCGCCAAATGACACTGCAAATTTTACACCCATATGTCCTAGGCCGCCCAATCCAACTACTGCTACTTTCATTCCCTTTTTTACACCTGCATAAACCAATGGGGAATACGTAGTAATACCTGCACATAATAAAGGAGCAATTGCAGCTAGCGGTAAGGACGGCGCAATTTTAAAGGTGTAATATTCATCCACTACAATTTGTGTAGCATAGCCGCCCATAGTAATATTATCACTATTCCTTTCCTTATTATTATAAGTACCTACAAATCCTTCTTCGCAATATTGTTCTAAATCTTTTGCGCATGTTTTACATGTTTTACAACTATCGACCATCACACCTACACCAGCAAGATCACCCACTTTAAATTTTGTTACATTCGTTCCTACTGATAAAACTTTGCCTACAATTTCATGTCCGGGTACCATAGGATATTGTGATCCACCCCATTCGTTTTTCACTTGGTGTAAATCGCTATGACAAACGCCACAAAATAAAATATCTATTTGTACGTCATCTGGTCCTACTGCTCTTCTTTCAAAATGGTATGCTTCTAATGGGGTATTGGAAGACATTGCTGCGTAGGAATTAACTGGTATCATTTCTTTTTATTTATTGTTTATTAAAACTTACTAGATATGCTTATTCCAAATGTAGCAGGATCACCTAAGTGAACTGCTCCAAAATCATAGGCATAGGAGATATATTTTTGATTAAATATGTTCTTTGACCACAAAACAACACTCATTTTGTTTTTATTTACGCCCATACTAAAATTATTGATACAATAAGGGCTTTGTTTTATTTCGTTACTACTATCAAAATATGTATTTCCAATAAACCTGGTTTCGGTTCTAATAAAACCACTCATTTTTGCATTTATATTTTTGCTGTATTGTATTGCAATCGCGTTTGTGTTATCTGGCGTAAATACTGGACGCTTACCAGATGCTTTAATTAAAGCATCAGTGATACCTCCATTATATTGGATGATGACCCCTTTTGCTGGGGTATACATAATTTCGGTTTCAATACCCTTGCTATTTAATACACCCGTATTTTTTATGATGGTAATAGCATCAGGTAATACAAGTGTGGGTACTTGTGCGTCCTTGATTTGAATATAAAATAAGGATATATTTAATTTTAAAGTATTATTTAAAAAGGTGTTTTTAATACCCGCTTCAAAATTATTACTATGCTCAGGAAGGTATCCTATTAATGGTGGTTGCGAAGGGTCGGATCCTAATGGGCTCAATCCACCAGTGCGGTATCCTTTACTATACATAGCATAAACTAATGAAGCAGAATTTAAATTATAATCCAATGAAATTTTAGGGGACCATGCATTAAAATTGATGCTTGCACTTGTGTCAGCTACAATTTGGTAAAATTCAGGGGAGGGATCATGCTGGTAAAAGCCTGCAACTGTTTGATCTTGTTGCTCGTAATCATTTCTTAATCCAAAAGTTATATTTAGTTTACTAGTTAATGCATAGGTGGCTTGTCCAAAAAATGCAATTCCCTTTTTTGTTGTACTTGTACTATTCATTAATGTAAACAAAGAATCGCCGATCATCATTAAATTAGCATCTTTGCCAAAACGGGTTCCTTGTTTTACAGGGGCATCTTGATAAAAAAGATAGGCGCCTGCTGTCCAGTTCAAACGATTGGTGGCAGTTGGAGCGGAACTCCATTTGAATTCTTGCGTATACGCTTTGATATTATTCCAGCTTTCTCCATAATTATTGACAACTGTAATAGCGTCGATAGGTGAAAAATCGCCATCAATCGGTAGATCATAGTACCTGTAATTTTTTTGATATGCAGTGATACTACTGAAATTAACTTTGCTACCTGTATGTTGGATCGCTAATGAGGTGTTCAGTGTATTATCCAACATGGTCGTAATGCCATTTTGATTTAATCTGTATGGATTGCGGAAGGCTTCTTCTGTTCCATAAACCAATGGGAATGCGCCTTTATTTTCGTTTTTATAATGCTTGACATTTAAAGTAACCTGCCAATTCGTAGTTGGAACATATTTAATAAAGTAATTCCCTGAAAAAGTATTTTGCTTATCATAACTACTTTTATTGAAATCATTGGTAAAAAATCCATCGCGTTCACTATAAAGCAAAGCTGCCCCAAAAAATAATTTATCTTTTATAATAGGTGATTTAATATTTGCATTATATCTGCGAATACCATAATTCCCCACATTCACTTCGCCGCTTCCAGTCACATTATTGTTAGGCTGCTTAGTGATGATATTAATTACACCACCCATTGCGTTACGGCCATACAAACTTCCTTGAGGTCCACGTAGTATTTCAATGCGTTCAATGTCGTTTAATGCAGGTATATAAGTATCTAAATTAAATTGGTTCACACCATCAATATAGGTCGCCACTGCTGGGTCATAGGAAGTGGTGGCGATACCTCTAATGGAAACTACATCACGATTGTCACCTGGATCAGCACTATATAAATTGGGTACAAATCCACTAATGTCTTTGTTGTTCCAAAATCTAAATTTTTCTATTTGCGTACTATTAAATGCGGTGATACTGATGGGTACTTTTTGTAATAGTTCTTCTTTTTTTTGTGCAGTGATAATTACATCTTCTAGTTGAACTAATGCATCAGCTAATTTAATTGTTTGTATTTCATTCAAGTTTGTTTTAGCTATAATCGTAATTGAATTTATACTAGTTGCAAAACCTAATGAAGTAATGGCTAATTCATATTTTCCTTCCGGAATATTATTGAATGTGACATATCCATTGCTATCACTTATATTTTTATATGAAGTGTTGAGTAAACTAGCCGTTGCGCCAATAACTGGTTTTCCAGAAAGGGAAGTGATTTTAGCTTTAAAATTGCTTTGACTATTTGCAAAAAAGTAGGTAAAAGAAAACAATAAGGTAAGGAAAGAAATTTTTTGGAATGTCACTTGAGGGCGTTTTGTTTCAAACATGAAAAATGAATTTAGGGAGTAAAGGTAGTTTCTTATGACAAATATTGTGACGCATTTGTCAATTAATTGTGTTTTTAGATTTATAGTTTATTGCTTTGTTTAAAAAGCTTCAAATATCTAATAAATGTATTATACAATCACCAATAAGGCAAGTGGATCAATGCTAATTTCAAGGGTTGCACTTTCTGTCAGCAGTGCTTCTCCATCCATATGTAAAGGCTCTTTTCCGCTACATTGAATAGTGATTGATTTTATAGATTGTATATCTACTTTGTTTGACTGGTGAATTTTTTTACTAAAAAGCTGAATGACCAGTAGGGCGACATTTAAAAAGTGAATAGGTTTAATTTTGACCATCTCTATATAAGCATCTTGCAAATCTGAAAAGGGTGAAATATAGGCATTGTTTCCAAATTGGCTAGCATTTGCAAATGTGAGTGAAAACACTTTCTGCATTGGGCCATGATTGATGCTAATTTCAATTGGCTTGTAAATTGTTAAAGCGGATAAGGTGGCTTTGATATAATTGAAAAATCCTCTTTTTTTACTTTTTGCAAAAAGCTGTGCCACTTTTGCATCGAATCCAATTCCTGCTGTACAAAAAAACATTTTATTATTGATTAAACCAACATCAATTGCTATTTCATAACCATTGATGGCTTTGTCAAGTGCGGCATCAAATTGTAGGGGAATATTTAAGTGTCTGGCTAAACCATTCCCTGAGCCGATAGGTATAATTCCTAAGGGGATCGTTGTTTCAGTTAAAACAGATGCCACTTCATTTACAGTACCATCACCACCCACCGCTATAATCTTGGTTGCTTTATCTTTAATGGCTATTTTGGTAAAAAAACCTGCCTCCAAAATTTTGGTTGTTACCCATACTTTACTGTTTGGAATAGTTTGTAATTTTTTTAAAATATTTGCCTTAAGCGCTGCATTATCATAGCCTGCCTTGGGATTATATATAAAATGTAACATGTCCTGTAAAATTATTTAATATAATGGATAATTACCTCATTTATTTAAATAATTAAGCTGTTTTTAGTCATAAATGATGTAAGTCATTTGATTTCCTTTATCGTAAAAATTACTACCTTAGGTCATTGAAAAAGTAATAGCTAAAATGACATGCTTATTTTTAATAGCACCCAAAAAAACGGCGCGTTTATATCATTATTTTATCATCATTTCGTCATCATTTCATAGTGTGTTCGCATATGTTGCTAAACAAGGTATCCATTTTAACCAAGCATTTATTTATGCGTAATTTTTTAGTTTTATTTTTAATTATAAATAATTCTCACTTACATGCGCAGATAGATACGACAAAAAAGGCATTGCCTGATGTCGTTGTTTTTGCCAATAAATTTCCTACGCTTTCAAAAAACATTGTACAAAAGGTTGATTTTATTACCGATAAAAATACGATTAATCAACAAGCGAACACGGGCGACATTTTAACACAATCAGGTCAAGTATTTGTTCAAAAAAGTCAGTCGGGCGGCGGAAGCCCTGTGATTCGTGGCTTTGAGGCGAGTCGTGTATTATTAATGGTAGACGGGGTACGATTAAATAATGCCATTTTCAGAGGGGGGCATTTGCAAAATATCATTACTATTGACAATATGATATTAGAGCGCGTGGAAGTGATTTACGGACCATCCTCTACTTTATATGGCAGTGACGCTTTAGGTGGCGTAGTCAATATGTTTACAAAAAAACCCAAATTAGTGGACAGTGCCCATTGGAAGGTGAGTGCTAATTTGATTCAGCGTTATGCTTCAGGGCAAAATGAAAATAGAACACATTTAGATCTCAATATTGCGAATAATAAATGGGCATACTTAACCTCCTTTACTTATGGAAGTTTTGGGGATATGCGTCAAGGCGCCAATAGATCTTCAGCGTATCCTGATTTTGGAAAACGCTCTTTTTATGTGGTCAGGGAAGCGGGTGTTGATGTGGTCAAAGTGAATGATGATGTGAATGTTCAAAAATTAAGTGGGTATGATCAAACTGATTTATTGCAAAAAATACTTTTTAAGCCTAATGAAAATTCCGAACATTTATTAAATATCCAAATTTCAAATTCATCTGATATTAACAGATACGACCGACTCACTGAAAT
>JBEATG010000105.1:0-4227 GCA_041162035.1 Bacteroidota bacterium | reverse complement strand
TTAAAATTATTAGAGATAAATATTTTATTGACGCAAAAGCATTTAATAGAATCATGGGTAGCCCAATTGCAAAACATGAATTAGTAGCTGAGATAGAAAAGTTATTCTAAGGATACTTTATTAAAAATTTAAAAAGCTTCTTTCGATTATTCGGAGGAAGCTTTTTAGTTTTTAGCACCTTCTTTACAAAATGCAATAATACCACATGATGCACACTTTGGACTTCTTGCCAAACAAGTGTACCTGCCATGTAAAATGAGCCAATGGTGTGCGGTATGTACTTGATGCGTTGGGATATTTTTAATTAACCCTTTTTCTACAGCCAAGGGCGTCGTTGCCGTCATTGGCACTAACCCGATGCGTCTACTCACCCTAAAAACATGCGTATCCACTGCCATATTGGGCTGTTGATCAATAACACTTGTAATTACATTAGCTGTTTTACGCCCCACTCCAGGTAGGGTAACCAAGGCATCGATGGTCATGGGCACTTCTCCATTAAAATTAGCTAGCAATAATTGACTCATCCCAATTAAATGCTTCGTTTTATTGTTTGGATAGGAAATACTTTTAACCAAAGGAAATAAGTCATCAAATTGCGCAAGCGCCATGGTCTCCGGTGAAGGGAATTTTTTAAAAATAGAGGGCGTTGTTTCATTAACGCGTTTATCCGTGCATTGTGCTGATAAAATAACAGCCACCAATAATTGAAATGGACTTTCGTAAGTTAATTCCGTTTCAGCAATCGGCATTTGTTGCTGAAAATAATTTAGCACTTGTAAATACCTTTCCTTCTTTGTCATTTTTTGGGTTGTGCAGGCATTGTATCTTCAAATAAATAAACCTCTTCCCCCTCACGTCTTAACAAGTATCTTTCACGTGCATATTTTTCAACGGAGGCAGGATTGTTTTGTAAATTATTTAGCTGCTTCTTTGTTTTTTCGATTTCGTCTTGGTAATATTTTTTTGCTGCTTCTACTTTTTTCAATTCTCCAGTTCTTTGGCTTTGCTGAAAAAAATCTCTTTGATCAAAAAATAACATCCACACAAAAAAACCAACGGCCACGACAAAATATCGATTGGCAATAAAAGGGGTTATTTTTTTCAAAAATTGCATAAAAAAAAGGTTGAAGTAAAATTAGTGTAGTTCTAATAATACGCCAACCTTTTATGATAAAGACTTTAAATTAAAGCCTTTTAATTATTTGTTGCCAAACTTTACTTTCCCTTTAGGGTAAATAGCCGTTTCGCCTAATGCTTCTTCAATTCTGATTAATTGGTTGTATTTAGCCATACGATCGGTTCTTGAAGCCGACCCTGTCTTAATTTGACCACAATTTAAAGCCACTGCTAAATCAGCAATCGTAGTATCTTCAGTTTCACCACTGCGATGTGACATAATCGTGTTATAACCATTGTGTTGTGCCAAAGTAACCGCATTGATGGTTTCAGTTAAAGTACCTATTTGATTCACTTTCACCAATAAGCCATTACCAATTTTTTTATCAATACCCATTTGTAAACGATCCACATTGGTTACAAATAAGTCATCCCCTACTAGTTGACACTTATCGCCAACAGCTTGTGTTAATGCTTTCCAACCATTCCAATCGTCCTCCGCCATACCATCTTCAATGGAAATAATAGGATATTGTTTTACCCATTTTTCCCAATACTTCACCAATTGGTCGCTGCTCAATTCCTTTCCAGAACTTTTATGGAAAACATATTTTTTCTTTTTCGCATCCCACAACTCACTATTTGCAGCATCCATTGCAATGGCGATTTGAGATCCAGTTTTATATCCTGCTGCATGAATTGCTTCAAGCACAGTTTCAATTGCTTCCTCATTGCTTTGAATATTAGGTGCAAATCCACCCTCATCACCCACATTGGTGCTGAATCCTTTTTTCTTTAATACCGATTTTAAATGATGGAATATTTCAACCCCCCAACGCAAACCTTCACTAAAATTTGGTGCCCCAATAGGCATCACCATAAACTCTTGAAAATCGATTTTATTGTCTGCATGCGCACCTCCGTTAATAATGTTCATCATTGGGATTGGTAATGTTTTAGCATTAGTGCCACCAATGTATCTGTATAATGGCAAATTCGCTTCCTCAGCAGCTGCTTTCGCGACCGCCATACTTACTGCTAAAATTGCATTTGCACCTAGTTTACCTTTGTTAGGTGTTCCGTCTAATTCAATCATAATTTGATCGATTGCTGCTTGCGCGCTTACATCAAATCCTTCTACTGCTTTTGCAATATGATCATTTACATTTTTGACAGCTTTGATAACGCCTTTACCTACATACTTTTTTTTATCGTTGTCTCTTAACTCTACTGCTTCATGGATACCAGTACTTGCGCCACTTGGCACAGCCGCACGGCCCATCGCACCTTCGTCTGTTAATACATCCACTTCAACGGTTGGATTACCACGACTGTCTAAAATTTGTCTTGCATGAACTTCAATAATGTAACTCATAATATTGCTTATTAATTTCTAAAATAATTATATACCCTTTGGAGACCGCAATTTACACCCTTTTTTTTAATGGGTAAGCATTTTGAAAATTTCTTCCAACCCTGCCTCGTGTTTCTGTGCTAAAGCCGCAATACTGTCATTTGCAACCAATTTTCCTTTATTCAATACTAACACTCGATCACATATGGCTGCGACTTCTTGTAAAATATGTGTCGAAAATAGAATCATCGCAGTTGCACTTAAAGATTTAATAAGCGCTCTTATTTCCGTTAATTGATTAGGATCCAAACCTGCGGTAGGCTCATCCAGTAATAATAGTTTTGGGGCATGAATAATTGCGGCAGCCATCCCCACCCGCTGCTTATACCCTTTTGAAAGCTGGTTAATTTTTTTAGTCTGCATCAAACCTAATCCTGTTTGTTCAATTACCTCATTAATGCGATTCGCTGGATTTTTAAGTTCATGCCCAGCTGCTATAAAACTTAGATATTCCTTCACAAACATATCCTCATACAAAGCATTTGATTCAGGCAGATAGCCAATCATTTTTTTATACTTAACTGCATCTTGTTCAGAACTAAGACCATCGAGTGTAATCGAACCTTTATCTGCTTGTAAAAAGCCGACAATCATTTTCATTGTAGTCGATTTCCCGGCACCATTGGGGCCTAAAAAACCAACCACTTCCCCTTTATTTATTGTAAAGGATAGTTGGTCTACCGCCACTGAGGTACCAAAATTTTTACTTATTTGACTTACCGTTAAAGACATGATCAAAAATAAGTAACTATCCTTAAATGAATGTGAAATACTTATTCTATCTCAGTAGACGACTCAGGTAAATGCGCATATTCGTTTGTACTTGCATATTTGCCAAAAATGAAAAAGCCAACACAAATAGGTACAAATACAAGTAAAATAATCACCCATTGTAAAGTAATATTCGCTTTTTGGATATCAGATGCGGCTGAAATTTTTTCCACTGCCTGGTAAACTAAAAAACAAATTAATGCAGGTGCCATTAGCATCCACACATACCCTAATAATTTTTTAACTGCATTCATAATGGTTATATTTTTAGTAATTGATTTACTTATTTGACTAAGCTAGTCAATTACATTTTTATCAATTTTGTTACTTAAATAAATGACCCCAATCACTAAGCACACACTGGCGACACCTATTGGATACCATAATCCAGCCAAGGCATCCCCCATGGGTGACTCCGGTGATTTGGTAAACTCAACGATTAAAGTTCCTAAAAAAGGTACCAACCCACCAAAAACCCCATTGCCAATATGATAAGGCAATGACATGGAAGTATACCTGATTTTTGTAGGGAACATTTCCACCAAGAATGCTGCAATTGGACCATACACCATAGTGACATAAACAATTTGAATAAACACCAACCAAATTAAATTCCAATAAGTGGCATCATCCATTGTTTTTTCAATGACCACATTTGGTTTCGCTGATTTGGAAACAATTAAACTTGGATTTAGTGCATCTATTTTCAAACCTGCATCATAAGCTGCATTTAAATGTAAGGTGTCAGTTTTGGAATATTTAAAACGCGCACCATCCGTGTATGCTGTATCAAAAACCTGTGTAACATATATTTTAGTGTTGTCTTTTGCGTCAATCACCACCTTGGGTTCGCTTGCTGTTGTTTTTGATAAATCAATTTTTTCAATTCTATTTTTCGCACTGGTTAAACTTAAAAATTGTTT
>JBEATG010000071.1:0-4130 GCA_041162035.1 Bacteroidota bacterium | reverse complement strand
AAAAAGAACAAGAATTATATTGGCCATATGAAGGATGGGGCATTACACACAATGATTCCGCTTTAATTATTTCAACAGGTGGTAGCAATATTTATTTAGTTGATCCCAATACCTTTGCCATACAAAAAACCATTGGGGTATATAATAACTATGGCTATGTGAGTGATATCAATGAATTGGAATATGTGGATGGTAAAATATACGCAAACCTATATGGCCAAAATGAAGTTGTGGTGATTGAACTGGAAACAGGACAAGTATTAAACAATATAAATTTTAGTAATTTATTAGCCCAAGCTAACGTAAAATACGACCCCGCAACAATAGATGTTGGTTATGTATTAAATGGCATCGCGTATCAGCCAAAATCAAAAACATTTTTTATGACTGGGAAATGTTGGCCAGTCATGGTTGAAATAAAACTAAAATAAGAAAGGGGACATTCGTCTTATACTTATACCCCATTCAATCAAGTGAAATAAAGGCCCCCTACTTTTAATCTTCTTTGATTTTTTTGATCTCATAAATAATCGAACTTGCTTTTGCATTTGTGTTTAAGGCTAGCAAATTGGAGATACACCCAATCAAAAAAGCCCTTATAATACCCAATAAGCCCGTTTTTTTATACTTTTCACTCAATAGGCTTACGTAGAAACTATCAAACCACATAGGCTTTAAATTAGCTAACATAAACCCATTTGATTTCATCAAATATTTCATAGAGGACGGCGAAAAATGATATAAATGTCGAGGCACATCATATGCAGCCCAATAATTTTTATAAAATTGCGCATCGTAACTCGTATGATTGGGAACAGCAATGATTAAACGACCATTATGTTTTAATAACTTCTTAAATGTATGGATATAAACTTTTAAATCATGTACATGTTCAAGGACATGCCATAAAGTAATGACATCAAAACTATTTTCAGGTAAATTTTCCAATTCGACACTAGGTCGTAAATTAATGCCGTAGTTTTTTAATGCTATTTCACGACTATTCGCATCAGGTTCAAGTGCAGTCACCTTCCAGCCTTTCTTAGCCATTGCATCCGCAAATGCACCAGTACCTGCTCCTACTTCTAATAAAGCCCCTTTATACCCGGTGAACAAGGATTGCAACCAGTCCGTTTTTTGTTTTAAAGTTCGTTGACGTACTTTATGGTATAAAGCGTTCATCCAACCTTTTTTGATATCGGTATGTGAAATATATTCAGGGAAATTGTAATAAGGCGCAATGTTATCCTTGTTCGGAATTGGATGAGTAAAATTTAAACTGCATTTTTCACACTGTACTATTTCAAATAAATCTCCGGTTAAAGACAAATCTGTTACAGGCATTATGGAGACAACATGATTAGCTTCACAAACTGGACAAAAAATATTTTGTTGATTTGTCAATGCCATAAATTATTGTTTAAATAGAATTGCAAGTATTGCAATCACTGCTAAAGCAATTGCCCAAAATACCCATTTATCATTTTTCTGTGCAGTCAATTCCGTTTCAAATATTTCCGAATTGGGTAAATTTCCAACTTCAATATCACTATAAAACTGAGTTGCGTTGAAATGTGATTCCCAAAT
Source organism: Bacteroidota bacterium (assembly GCA_041162035.1). Taxonomy (GTDB): domain Bacteria; phylum Bacteroidota; class Bacteroidia; order Chitinophagales; family Chitinophagaceae; genus Sediminibacterium. The sequence continues at coordinate 2,543 of JBEATG010000071.1, read as the reverse complement.
ATAACTACCCTCGTCTTTTGAAATAACGCCTAAATTACCAATCATCAGTTTTTGATCATTGTCAAATTTGCCTTCCCAACTTTGTTCATATTGTATGGCAGCTTGATCCGTTGAAATATCAAGGGCATTTCCTAAAAATTGATAAAATTGTTTTGAAGGTATTCCCGCATTTAATTCAAATTCGATAAATTCTGAAGGGGCCTTTAAAACACCATCAATTAATTCAGCTTCTTTTTTTAACAATTTTAACTGCCCAACAGATGGGATGTCCAATTGACCAAAACGAACAAAATATTTAATAGCTAACTGAATCATACTTATTTATAGAACGAATATACAACACCTGCATTAATTTGAACGCCTAAGGCCGGATATTCCGCCCATCTTTGATATTGACTATTTAACAGATTCGAAGATTTAACCCAAACCTTCCAAGGAATGGATAATTTGTAGGACAAACCAGCATTCAATAAGGTTATAGGATTTAAGGTTTTCGCAATATAGCTTGACCCTTCTGATATTGCCTCGATACCTGACATGAAATTTAATGACCCATCAATGAGTAATTTTTTATTGGCCTGCCAGTAAACAATGGAATTAAACTTAACAGGTACAAAGCCCCAAGGCTTTTCATTGTCTTTAATATAATTGAATTGGGTATAATTAAAATGATTGTCAATGGAGAATTGATCACTAAATTGATAGCGCAAGTTGGCTTCTAAATCAATCGTATTTGCCTTTGATTCAAATAAAGTATAATATTTTAATCCATTTGCAACACGGTTGGTATAAGTAACTCCCGATGTAGGGCCAACAGGTAAATAAGAAGAAATTGCCAAAGGTTCTTTTGTATAAAATGGCAAATTAACATACTTGTTCAATGAAAAACCAAATCCATATTGCAAATGTTTGGAAGCATTTACCTCGAATTTTAAAAACTGTTTGTCCTGTGACATTATTTTTAAATTAACGGGGAGTGTAATCCAAGGATTTTCATTTAACAAATCACCATATTGGGTATTGGTGGTAATATTCATCCAGCCTGCCTTGATAACCCAAGCGGTGTCTTTTAGATTATGTTGTAATTGTATATTAGGATATAATTTAAATCCGTCCGATTTATATACAGGCGAAACACCCGCCAATATTTTCAACTTCCATTTATTTAAATTTAAGGAGGGGTCAAAGCGTAATAAAGTATTTGTGCTGGACGCGTAACTGTTAAAATGACTATAACTAAAGTTGACATCAAAATTAAACAGCATCTCTCGATTCATTTGATAAGACATTGGACTTGTTATAGCAATGTAAGTATTGGATTTGTTCTGCACATCTAATAAATGTGACAATTCAAGTTTTGGCCTATACGTAAATGAAGTGCCAGGTTTGTATTTGTTTAAAAATGCCATACTAACGCCAACATTAGTGATTTTCTGCAAATAGTTCGCTTTGGGTAATCGTAAAGTATCAGGCACTAAACCATATCTGTAATACTGGTTTTGATTAGCAAAAACATGGGTTAATAAAGCATTGGAGTCATTAAGCATTAAATTGCCTTGATAATCAAATTTGCTAATTCTATATTTTTGCAAATGATGCACCCCTTCGGATGACTCCGTTGAAATACCCAAATTATTAATTGACTTAGGGCCATTATTAATAAAATTAATACTTAATAATTGGTATAAATAGTTTCCAAAACCCACTTTAACATTGGTATTCCCTACTAAAGTAGCGGGACTTGCTAATACAATTGCCAAAGGATTTAATGCAATGGGCCTATACGAAAATGATAAATTTTGACTTGGTACTTGATAGGAATATTGCACTGACTGTGTATCTAAAATTGGAGCAGCATTGGTAAAATTAATTTTAACCACACTTTTTAATTGTGGTTTAAATGCCGATAATATACTCACCACTTTGGTTGGTGTGGTATCTCTCATTACTGGAACTTCCAATGGGACTTGTTTTACAATGTCTTCAATTTTTAGAGGCTTAATAATAACTGTATTCGATTTATTCGAACTACTTTTTTTTGCTCCTTTCTTTGTGGAAGATTTTTTCTTTTTACTAGTTGCCGCTTTTTTCTTTTTGGCTACATTACTTATTTTAGCCTTTGTGTTAGCTTTCTTTTTTTGCCATGCAAACACTTGATGCGATGAAATCACAAGGAAAAAAGTAATGAATATATAGGTAAATAATTTGGACATGCTTTGTTTATTGATTTTCAACTTTGTTTGAAATTTTTTCAGCTGTTTGGGCTAAGTTATATTTTTGACTAGCCTCCTCCTTTAAAGAAGTAATAGTAGCATTATCAGTAACACTTTTATAAGTTGCCAATGCATTAAACCAATCCTTTTGTGCAACATATATATCGCCTAATAAAATATAAGCACTGGTTACCCAGAATTCATGTGAAGCTTGTTTTTTTGTTACCTCAAAAGCTGTTTTTTCAGCCAATGCATAATTTTTTTGTAAAAATTGCAAATGGGCTAATTCATAATGTGCTTCAGCAGTATATATGGAAGAATTATTTAAAA
>JBEATG010000068.1:0-5629 GCA_041162035.1 Bacteroidota bacterium | reverse complement strand
TCCTCCACGCCAACGGTAAACTGTTGTAAACTTGGTGTAACCATATTACATTGAAATTAAGCAAAGTTTGCTTTAAAAAAAAATCCCCGACTTGATGAATCAAGACGGGGATTTTTTATATTAAATCCGACTAGGGAAAAACCCTAATTAGCATTAGAATTTAAATCTTAAACCCAATTGGCTAACCCAACGCGCACTGTAACTTGGTGCAGTACTTGAACTGATACCCCAAGGAGTGTTATTGGTAATAGGGTTAAAGCTATAAGTAGGTATTAAAGATGGTGCACCAGAAGTTGGGTTAGCATATCTTACTAAACCAAATTGATCATTACTTAAGAAGTAAGTACGACCCCAAACTCTGTTCAACATATTTGTGAAGTTGAAAATATCATAAGTTAATTGGAACTGGTATTTTTTACCACTCACTTTAACGAAGAAATCTTGCATCACTTTTAAGTCAACTATATTTTGGAATGGTAATCTTCCACCATTTCTTTCCGCATATTGGCCTCTGTGTTTGCTTAAGTAACTATCTTGATTGATATAAGCTTCAAATGCAGCTTTTTGTGCATCTGGGCTTAAGCTAAATCCTGATTGTGTTACAAAAGTCATCGCAGTTAATTGGTCTTTCGTAGGGATGAATAATAAATCACCAGTCTCAGTAGCACTATTATCTCTAATTGGGCCATTACCATAAACATAGCTAAATGCACTTCCTGATTGACCATTATAAACCACACTTACAGTAGTAGCCATATTACCTTTCAAGTAAGTAAATTTCTTAGCAGCAAACATGCTCACTCTATGACCTAAATCAAAATCAGATCTTGATCTGTTCACAAAATTACGGCCATTTACGGTTTCCATAAATCTCCATTGGCTATTGTTTTGGCTTGAAGTAGGCTCGTTGGTTACGAATGCAGTTCCATAAGTATAGAATGCATTGAATGAGAATCCATCAGTCCATGATTTATCAACAGATGCTGTAAAGTTCGCAGCAAAACCTTTTTGACTGTTCTTAGGTTGATTTGACATTAAATAAATACCAGTGTAAGGGTTACCTGCTGGTAATCCTTTATAAGCAGGGAAATTCATTCTCACACCATTATTGTAAATATTTCTATTGTCAGGACCCACCATGTTGCCAATAGGGTTTTGAATATCAATTCTTGTATAATAAATTTCGTTGATGTTTTTACTAATACTTCCTTCAACAGTTACAGACCAGTTATTATCAAATTTCTTATCCACGGCTAATGAAGCACGTAATAACTTAGGTAAACGGAAATCCTTCGCGATTAAATCCACCTGACCTTTTGCAAAAGCAGTGTTGATACCTAATTCATTTGCGGTATATTGTTGGGTTGGATTTGGTCTAAATTTCATACCAGCTAAAGTAGTTGCGAATGTTGGTGAAAATAAGGATACACCACCTACGCTTCCACCTGTGTTATTATATACTCCACCTGGCCATACCAAAGGAACGCGACCAGTAAACATACCGATACCACCACGAATAGTGATTCTTTCAGTTGGAACTTTATAGGTAAAGCCTAAACGAGGAGAGATAGAAAGTTTAGGATCACTAATTTGACCACTTCTAGCTCCATATAAATTATAGTTGTAAAGTTGGATAGTAGGGATGGCGTTATTGTTAAAATAATCATCTTGGAATGGAGTAGATAAAAACTTAGTATAATCACCTCTGATACCATAGTTGATGGTTAAGTTATCAGTTACTCTTACTTCATCATTGATAAATGCACTTCCACGACCTGTGTAAAAACTTGCAGCCGCTTTGGTATTATCACCATAAGTATTATCTAACAAAGAAAATGATCTTGCATACTGGAATGGCGCTCTATCATTCAAGAAATCAGGTAAAGAGTTGTAGGTATAAGTACCAAAGTTGTCACGAATAAATACATTGTATGATTTGCTCAATTCATAATCAATACCTAAGGTTAAACTGTGCTTATTGATATTGAATTTGATATAATCCAAAAAGTTTTTATTGGTTTGTTTCAACAAGTTCGCTGCTGAAAAGTTTTCAGATCCGAAAGTGATTTGGTTTGCACTACTTCCATCATTAATAATAACACGTGGGAAAGCTGCACCAATTTGGCTTCTGTCATCAGTTACATCGGTAAGGGTCAATAACATTTTATTGCTAATGCCTTTTTTGAAAGTACTTCTTAACTCGGCAGATACTGAATTTGTTTTATTAGGATATAAAACTCCATTGTTATAAAAGTTAACTCTTGTTGAACTTGAAGCCGAAGTGTTATAATTTTGTGATTCAGTATGACGATAAGAAACGCTTAAACGATGATTTGCATTGATATTCCAATCCAATTTAGTTGCTAATCTTTTTGAACTAACTGTTTCAGCATTATTAGCATAACCTCCCATATCATAGCCGTATTTCGATTTAACTGTTGTAACTAATGCGTCAATATCTGCCTTTTTACTAACTCCCCTGTAACCAGCAAGATCAAATGGTTGCGGACGATTACTTTCAATGCTTTCGAAGTTAACGAAGAAGAATAATTTATTTTTTATAATTGCACCACCAACGCTAGCACCTGATGTGATAGCGCTAAAAGGATTCAACTTTTTTGCAGCAGATTTTAAACCTGTTGGAGTTTTACCAGTTAAATCTTGGTTTTGTGTAAAATTATATACAGTTCCACTTAAAATGTTAGTTCCACCTTTTGTTGTAGCGTTGATACCACCACCAGTGAAATTACCAATAGAAGCGTCAAATGGAGAAACCATTACTTGAATTTGATCAACCGCATCCATTGAAATAGGACCTACTGAAGTTTGACCACCATTCGTTCCACTTGCACTCAAACCAAATTGGTCATTGTTCACGGCACCATCAATATAGAAAGAGTTAAAACGGTTGTTTTGACCTGCAATTGAAATACCAGTTAATCCACCAGTACCACCTACTAATTTAACAGAAGGGGTAAAGCGTAAAAAATCTTGTAAATTTCGGCCTACAGTTGGTAAGTTTTCAACTTTGTCACGACCTATTGTCGTTTGTGTACCGCCTCTTACTGATAAATCTGAAGCGTTACGTGATGCTCTAACAGTAACGTCCGCTAATTTTGCAGCTTTGTTGTATAAAACAACATCTACACGAGCAGCATCACCTAAGTTTATATAAATATCTTCCTTTTTTTCAGTTTGGTAATTCACATAAGAAACTGAAATAGTGTAAGGTCCACCAGGTTGCATGTTGCTAATATCAAAAGCACCTGTTTTTCTTGTTTGTACTTTGTATTCAGTTCCAGTAGGTACGTGTAACACAGTTACAGTTGCGCCTACAAGAATTTCGCCATTATCGGCTTTTACAGATCCAGTTAAGCTACCAGTTGTGTTTTGCGCAAAAGTCAAAACAGGTAACAATAACATCGCTACGATAAAACGTAGTAATTTTTTACTTGACATATAATTGTTTGTTTAAGTGATGCAAAGAAACAAAATAAATTGATTACTTAGTTTATGTTTTTGTTAACAAATTATTACTTCGTTTAAATTAAGCTAATTACATATTAATAAATAAAATAATACATTATAGAAATCTCTCTAAATTCTTCAATTTTTAGCGGTGGTAGGAGTTTTCAGTTTCATTTTCTCTTTCCTTCTCGTACGCCTTAATAATTGCTTTTACCAATTTATGCCTTACCACATCCTCTTCATCCAATTGAATATGGGCAATTCCATCTATGTTTTGTAAAATGCGAGATGCTTTTTCTAATCCACTTTTTTGATTGCGCGGTAAATCCACTTGGGTAGGGTCACCAGTGATAATTGCTTTTGCATTAGAACCGATACGCGTTAAAAACATTTTAATTTGAAGGTCATTGGCGTTTTGTGATTCATCTAAAATGATGAATGCATTATCCAATGTTCTTCCACGCATGTAGGCAAGTGGTGCAATTTCAATTGTGCGCGTGGTCATGTAGTAACCTAACTTATCGGCAGGGATCATGTCATCTAACGCATCATATAATGGGCGTAAATAAGGATCAATTTTTTCTTTTAAATCTCCTGGTAAAAATCCTAAACTTTCTCCTGCTTCAACGGCGGGTCTTGTTAAAATAATTTTTTTCACCAATTTATTTTTTAATGCACGCACCGCAAGAGCAACGGCAGTATAGGTTTTACCTGTACCCGCTGGTCCAATCGCAAATACGATATCATTTTTATCAGCAGCTTGCACCATCTTTTTTTGATTCGGAGTTCGCGCACGTACTGTTTTTCCATTGGGTCCAAATACCAATACTTCATTCGGATTTTGTTCTACAAAATTATCAATCACTTCTGCATCATCTCCTCCTAAAATTTGTTCAAAATAATTTTCGCTTAAATGACCATTGCGTTCCATGTATTGAATGATGAGTTCAATTTTTTCTTTGGCCAAATCAATTTGTTCTGGTGCACCACTTAGTTTTATTTGGGTGCCTCTTGATAAAATTTTTAATAAGGGAAATTTCTTTTTTAAAATGTCAAACTTGCTGTTGTTCACGCCGAAAAACTCAATAGGGTTAACGGTTTCTAGGTTGATGATTGCTTCACTCAATGGGATTAGTTTTAAAGGGTTAGTAGTATAAAATAATCTGCCTAACACAATTTAGAAAAAGGGAATAAAAGAAACAACAAATAAATACGCACAAATGTGCATTACTAAAATGATAATATTCTGTTCATTTTAGTATATTAAAAGGGATGCGTCCCAAACGAATGAAATAGTTTAAAGCGTTTAATTATTACAAAGAATACACTTAGTTATTAAAACAGAAAAGGAGTCATCTGAGTTGCGAATTAACAATTGCGCAATGCGGAAATTGTTCGTTTTGGATCCGCTGCTTTAAAAACAGTAGTGCCTGCTACCAACACATCGGCACCCGCAGTCACTAAAGCTTTGGCATTACTTTCGCTAACACCTCCATCAATTTGAATTAAAGTTTTTGCACCTGCAGTTTGGATGATTGATTTTAAAGTGGTCACTTTTTCATAAGTGCCTTCAATAAATTTTTGTCCACCGAATCCAGGGAATACACTCATCACGCATACCAGATCAATTTCAGAAATAAATTCTTTTAAAACATGAATAGCTGTATCCGGGTTGATAGCAACTCCTGCTTTCATGCCTTGTGCTTTTATTTGTGCAAGCGTGTCAAGTAAATTAGGGCAGGCTTCATAATGCACAGTTAAAATATCGGCCCCTGCTTTTTTAAATGCTTCAATGTATTTTTCAGGATGTACAATCATCAAATGCACATCGCAAACCTTGGTGGTTGCTTTTCTGATTTGTTCAATGATGGGTAAACCAAAACTAATATTAGGAACAAAACTGCCATCCATTACGTCCAAATGATACCATTCCGCTTCACTCTTATTTAACATCTCACAGGTATTACCTAAATGTAAAAAATCAGCGGCTAATAGTGATGGGGCAATGATGGTCATTTATTAATTTTGAATCAAAGTTCCTGAATTTTTTACACACTGTCATTTTTTTGTCATTTTTTTTATAAAATCAAATTCACTGACCAAAGTCAGTTGTTTTAAAAAACTTGCAATTACTTTTGCGGTCAATATATATGTATATGAA
>JBEATG010000031.1:0-5425 GCA_041162035.1 Bacteroidota bacterium | reverse complement strand
ATCATCTTGAGCGTGCCCATATCCTTGGCCAACCTTATCCATATCATCACACGCTGGTTCATTGGAAAATGTTACTCTTTGGTATCAAAATAAAGGATATAAAAGAAATCATTGGTCAAATACCCCGCTTACTTGTGGGTGGTGTTAAATCTTTCGTTGGCGAAATTCCAGTTGGAAATACCGGCGGAGCAAATGTGCCACCACTCAAAAGTATGGAGATACCGGAAGAATTGAAAAGAATTATGGAGGAGAACAAGTAAATCAAAACACTACTTCCTGCAATTTGACACGAAGTTCAACCCTTCAATTTCTTAATAGTCACATACTCAATCATAGGATTATAGTTGCATCTTTCGAGGAAAAGGGGAGCAATATCAAAGTAAAAGGGTTATACTTGTAAAGTGTAACCCTTTTTGATTTTATGAAAAAGTATTCTACTTTCTTTCTGATATTTCTCTCGTTGAATTTGTATGGACAGTCAGTTCAAAAAAAGAATTGGGAGTATTCTAAAGTTGTCTATAGTTCTAAAATCAAGAATAAAATAATTATTACCAATAGTTTACCTAAGGGAGGGGGAATTGTTTCCTATAAGGGGAAAGAGTACAATTATTTTATTTTTTGGACTAATTTACGTAATGAAGCATCATCGCCTCTAGATTTAAAAATTAATTATCCGACAAGCATTTCTTTTAAATCTAAAGAATCACACGCTAAAGTTGTCTTTACAAAGTCTAATATGACACTTGACAAAGTGCAAGAGTTCGATTATGGTCTTACGGGCATACCAGCTCTTTTAACTAATGAATCAAATCAATTAAAGGATTTGAACAATAGAATTTCACCTTTCAAAAATTATTTATTTTACAGTGCAATTTTCATCCATAAAACAAAGTGGCCAGTTAGGGCAGAATATATCATAAAAGATAAAAAACTATTTTACAAGATTACAGCCGGTACAGATGTTGTAATGGTTCCCTGCGGTAGTCTTAATTTTAGAAATTGATTATTGCTTACAGGAAATCAAGAAATGAACCTCCTTTAAAATTGTGCGAAGTTCAACCCTTCAATTTCCTAATAGTAACAAACTCAATCATCGCATTATAGTTGCATCTTTTGTCGAAAAGGGGAGCAGATCAAAGCCTTGCATTTTGCAGGGCTTTTTCTATTTATGCCAAGTCCTTACTTGTGGTCGCAATTTGCGACTTCAAGTTGAAATTAGGACAATAAGACTTCAGCTGGGATCTTAAGCTCTTGATGAAACAACTTGGCTAATTCAAGCGTCAATGGCTTTCTTTTGTTAAGTAAAGAAGATACATAGCCTTTGCTTCCGACTTTGCCTACAAGATCCTTATTCTTCAACCCTAACTCATCCATTTTAAATTTAATAGCATCAATAGGATCAGGTAATGGAATAGGATAGTTAGCATCCTCATACTGTTTAATTAATAAAAGTGCTACTTGTAGCTTTTCGCCTTGTGGGGTATTAGATTTAACCTTATTATTAAACTGAACATCTACCCAATCAAGGTATTGCTCGTATTGTTTTTTGTTCTTAATAATTTTCAGTTCCATATTCTTACTTTTTATATTGTATAGTTGCTACATCAATTTTATCATAGTCGCTATGTGTTCCAAACCATTTGATCTGTATCGCTTTAAACTCAAACACAATCCTTACTATTAATCTATATTTATTTCCCATGATATTAAATACAACTCTATCATCACTCACTAAACTTACATTTCCATATACCTTTTTAAGCTCATTAAAACTTTTAAAATCCGATATTACTAATTCATGATACCATTCAAATAAAGCAACCCTTGCCATAGGATATTTTTTGGCATATGCCAGTAGCGTTCTTCGGGTGATAATATTAAACACAAGACAAAGATAATAAGTTTACTAATAGAAAACTTTCTAAGTTCAATCTATTTTGAAAAAGCTGCAACTTTGTTGGGTTATTGGCATTGCAAGATATTTTCTTCACTATTTTTTTCTAAATAGAGACATTTTTTTAATTTTGTTCTAAATCAAATAGACTCAAAATGAACGCACCTTTCAGCTAGTACCTCTACATTGGTTTTTTATTATTAGGCTTATACCAAGCCATTTTCGCTAAAGACTATGTTCAAGCAGCAGCATCTTTAGGTATAGGATTGGCATTTGATCCTTTCAATCCAGAACAAAAATGGAATGACAGACCAACTTGGCAAAAGGCAGTTATGATTATTCACCTAGCCTTGGTCGCAGCAATGTTTGGTTTTGGCGTTGGATTGAATGACAAATAAACCTCCTGCAAATTTTATACAAAGTTCAACCCTTCATTTTTCTGATTGTCCCATGCCTCAAATTAGTTAAGAAGTCTTTTTGTAAGATGATATTTTTTGTTGATCAACGTTTTGTTTTCAGGTATTCACCTTTATTCTGCTAATAGCCATTCAAATACATTTATATGCTTAATGCCGCTTCTGTTTTGAGTGAAGGAATCGGTTGATAACAAGTATTTGGGATAGTTGTCTTTTATTTTCTCTAAGGCCGAAAACTCCCGTTCAATGGTGCTTTCAGAGGCTAGCTGCCAGGCAATTTGAAAGTATTCAATTTCCCCAGTAGGTGTTTTGCATACAAAATCGATTTCTGTATCTCTCGCTGTTCCAGTCCAAACCTTATTACCTCTTCTGATAAGTTCCAAATACACCACATTTTCCAAAATGTGGCCCCTATCCGTCATCCGCTCTTTTCCAACTAATATGTTTAATAAGCCTGGGTCGACTAGGTAGTATTTTTCCTGCGTTACTAATTGCTTTTTGCCCTTTAAATCAAATCGATTTACCTTGTAAAAAACAAAACAAGCTTCCAAATAACGGAGGTATTTTTCGATGGTGGAATGGTGTATGTTTTGGCCTTCTTTACTTAAAGTGGAAGCGATATTGCTAGGGGATAGGATGCTCCCGATATTTGAAGCAACAAATTTGACGATATTGCTGAAGGCCCTTGTTTCTCTAATTTCGTAGCGTTGTGAAATGTCTTTTTCTATAATCGATTGATAAATCGCCTCTAGGTACGCGTAAATTTTATCGTAGCCACCATCCCTTAATGCGACACCTTTTGGTAATGAGGTTTCATTTATATAATCAAAAAACAGGGCTTCAAAATTCAGATATTTGTTCCCCATATCAATTTCCCTAGCCGTCAGGTATTCTTTAAACGAAAAAGGCAATATAGATATTTCGATATAGCGCCCACTCAATAAGGTTGCTAATTCGCTGCTTAACAGAAATGCGTTCGACCCTGTAATGTAAACATCAACGTTTTCTGTCGCAAAAAGCCCATCGACAAGTTTTTCAAATTGAGGGATGTTTTGGACCTCATCTAAAAATACATAGTTAGCAACATTAGAGGATAGTTTTTCCTTTATGCCAAAGTAGATTTCATCCCACCTTTTATTCAAGTAATTCTCAGGTAATTCAAAATTGATAAATTGAATTTGTTCCTTTTTGATTCCACTTTGTATTATTTCCTCTCGAAATAATTCCAAAAGGGTGCTTTTGCCGGATCTCCGCAAACCACTGACTACTTTTATTAGATCCTTATCTTTATAGGAAAGGAGCTTTTCTAGGTATTCTTTTCGATAGGTATACGCTTTCATTTAGTAAAGGTACACCTTCTATTATCAAAACTTGTTAATTTTGCAAGTTTTGATAATAGACCAATGGTTTTTACATTATTCTATTCTTGATATTTGATCCAACACTGGAACTTTCAATATATGTACATATATTTGTACATAAATACGTATATATGTTATCAACTACTCTTTCTGATTTTCGTAAAGAAACCAAGCAATACCTTGATAAGGTGACTAATGAGCGCGAAACCTTAATTATAAATAGAGGTAAAGATACCGGCGTTGTAATTATTTCTTTAGAGGAATACAATTATTTAAATGCAACAATGCATGAAATGTCATCTAAAAAAAATATGGAAGTTTTGGATGCATCCATAAAATAATTTAACAATGATAGACAATAACAAAAAATACGATGCCATCATCATTGGTGGCGGACACAATGGACTTGTGGCTGCTTGCTATCTTGCGAAGGCGGGTAAAAGTGTAATTCTTCTTGAGTCCAATAAAGAACTTGGAGGCGCTACCACAAGCGTAAAAACTTTTCCCGAATATGATGCACATCTTTCACGCTATTCTTATTTAGTATCACTTTTGCCCGATCAAATTGTTGCTGACTTAGGTATTAATTTTACAACCATTGGTCGCTCCATTGCTTCTTATACGCCTTATCAGCGCGGAGGAACAGATGCAGGACTTTTAATTTCATCGGACTGGGATGAGGCAACCGCAAACAGCTTTCATCAACTTACAGGATCTGATAAGGAAGGAAAAGCTTGGTGTAATTTTTACGATGATATTGCTTTGCTTGCAAAACGTATGGCACCTTCCATGCTACAACCGCTCAAATCTGCTGCTGATCTTAAATCCGAAATGGGACTGCCCGAAGTATGGCGCAACATGATGGAGGTTCCAATTGGTGAAGTAATTCGCAATCAATTCAGCGATGATTTAGTGCAAGGGGTGGTTTTAACTGATGCATTAATTGGAACTTTTGCCTCGGCTAATCATATGCAGGCCAATCGATGTTTTTTATATCACTTAATCGGAAACGGCAATGGAAAGTGGCTCGTGCCACAGGGTGGTATGGGTGCCTTGGTGAACGAGCTTCATCGCATTGCCATTTCATGGGGCGTAGAAATAAAATTACAATCCAAAGTGACAACACTTGAAAGTGGCGTGATGGGTGTTCGTGTTGAAACGGAATCTGGCGAAATTTACACTGCCAAGGATTTGCTCTTTGCTGCCGCTCCGCAGCATTTAGCCAAATTACGCGGTAGCGCAGTTCCGGAATCTTTGGAGGGTGCACAGTTGAAAATTAATATGCTATTATCTCGTCTGCCTCGCCTTAAGTCAAATATAGACCCAAAGCTCGCCTTTGCAGGTACATTCCATGTGAATCAAAGCTACTCACAATTGGAACTTGCATACGCTACTGCGCTTAATGGAGAAATGCCGCAGTTTCTGCCTTTGGAGATGTATTGTCATACACTTTCTGATCCATCTATTTTATCCGATGCGTTGAATGAAAAAGGTTTTCATACCCTAACGCTTTTTGGTTTGCATACGCCCGCAAAACTTTTTGATACTGATCCAGATGCCGCCAAGGCTTTAGCAAAACAGCGTGCCATCGCTAGTCTGAATGAATACTTGCTTGATCCTATTGAATCTGTCCTGGCTCCCTGCAGTAATGGTTCATTAGCAATTGAAGTGAAATCACCGCTCGATCTTGAGCAGGAAATTTCCCTGCCGCGTGGAAATATATTTCATCGGGACTTGGATTTTCCTTTCCTTGA
>JBEATG010000027.1:0-8820 GCA_041162035.1 Bacteroidota bacterium | reverse complement strand
ATCCATGATAGCGAAAGCCAAACTACCGAGTGGGATAGGGTTAGAGAAAGGATGTATGCTATTTGTGATGTCGCCAATGAAAAAGGCATTGGTATTTTAATAGATGCTGAAGAAACTTGGATTCAGGATCCTATTGATCGTTTGGCCATTGAATTAATGGGCGTGTACAACAAAGAAAAAGTAGTCGTGTATAATACGTATCAATTATATCGACACGATCGCTTACATTTTTTAAAAATATCGCATCAGCTTGCAGTGGAAGGCAATTTTTTATTAGGCGTGAAATTAGTGCGTGGGGCGTATATGGAAAAAGAAAGAGAACGTGCATTGGCGATGAATTATCCTTCACCAATTCATGATGATAAAAATGCCACAGATATCGATTTTGATGCTGCCGCATTGTATTGTATTCAAAACAAAGAAAATATTTCCTTGATTTTAGCTTCGCATAATGAACAGAGCAATTTAATTATTGTTACCAAAATGCAAGAACTAGGCATGTCAAATAATGACCATAAAGTGCACTTTTCACAATTGTTTGGGATGAGTGATCATATCAGTTTTAATATGGCATCAGAAAATTACAATGTCAGCAAATATCTCCCATTTGGACCCATTCAGGATGTGATTCCTTACTTGATGCGTCGTGCGCAGGAAAATTCAAGCGTAAATGGTCAAACTAGCCGTGAATTATTGCTAATCCGAAAGGAATTGGCTAGAAGAAAGGCAAAAAAATGATTTCTACATAATGGGTATTGGTTGTAAATTGCACTATGCAACAATACCTGAATTTATTACAACACATTATTGACGAAGGGACTCCGAAAACCGATCGAACAGGTACAGGAACCAAAAGTTGTTTTGGATATCAAATGCGATTTGATCTTTCCAAAGGCTTTCCTTTGGTCACGACAAAAAAATTACATCTTAAAAGTATCATCTACGAATTGTTATGGTTTTTAAAAGGGGATACCAATATTAAATATTTAAAAGATAATGGGGTTCGTATATGGGACGAATGGGCGAATGAAAACGGGGACCTGGGTCCGGTATATGGAAAACAATGGCGCAGTTGGGAAGGGGCGAATGGTGTTGTTGTTGATCAAATTAAAGATTTAATTCATCAAATTAAAACGACACCCGATAGCAGACGATTAATTGTAAGCGCTTGGAATGTGGGTGATTTATCAAAGATGGCTTTGATGCCTTGTCATAACATGTTTCAGTTTTATGTTGCAGATGGAAAGTTGAGTTGTCAATTATACCAACGAAGCGCTGATGTGTTTTTAGGTGTGCCTTTTAATATTGCTTCCTATGCATTATTAACAATGATGGTTGCACAGGTGTGCGATTTGCAATATGGTGATTTTGTGCATAGTTTTGGCGATGTTCATTTGTATAACAATCATGTGGAGCAAGCAGAATTACAATTGTCCAGAACCACTTTCCCTTTACCCACTATGAAAATAAATCCTGCGGTGAAAGATATTTTCTCTTTTGAGTTTAGCGATTTCACTTTGGAAGATTACCAATCACATCCTTCTATTAAAGCGCCTGTAGCGGTATAAAATTTAGCATTATGAATATTACCTTAGTGGTTGCTGCTTCTGACAATAATGTGATTGGAAAAGATAATCAATTGCTATGGCACTTGCCTAAGGATATGCGCTTTTTTAAAAATACAACCTGGGGCTTACCCATCGTCATGGGGCGAAAAACTTTTGAGTCTTTGGGAAATAAGGTATTGCCTGGGCGATTAAATTTAATTTTATCGAATCAAAAAAATATTAAAACCAATGGAGCTACATTGGTTCATTCTTTGCAGGAAGCAATAAATATTGCTGTACAACAGGATTATAAACAATTAATGGTTATTGGCGGCGGTCAAATTTATGAACTTGCTATGCCGTTAGCGAAAACAATTATGCTAACTAGGGTGCATACCACCATTGAAGGAGATGCTTTTTTCCCAACTTTGAACAATGAATGGGAAAAGACGGATTCCACTTTTTACAATAGTGACGAGAAGCATTCTTTTTCGTTCGATATTGAATGTTGGCAAAGAAAATAAAATATGCATTCAAACGCCCAACTCGCTTTTAAATTTATTAAGTATTTTTTTACCGCCTCCAACGGCAAAGGACATGGCATACATTCCCCTTTTGTTTACGATTTTGTCACCAAAGTTTTAAACAAAAAAAATACGCCCGAAAATATTGCAGCCATTGAGGCGCGACGAAAGTCATTAGAAGCTAATGCAGCCGTGATTGAAGTGCTAGACAGAGGCGCAGGTTCAAGACAATCTGAATTTAAAAAAAGGTCCATTCGTGAAATCGCAAAATCAGCACTAAAGCAAAAAAAAATAAGCCAATTATTATATCGGATGGGGGTTTATTTTAATCCCGGTAATATTCTAGAAATGGGAACTTCCTTTGGCATTACATCAAGTTATTTAGCAATGTCCATGCCCCATCAAACCTTGGTCACCATGGAAGGAGCGCCTGCAATAGCCCAAGAAGCGCATGCGACCTTTGATTTATTACGTTTAAAAAATATAGAAATTGTGGAAGGTGATTTTACCACAAGCTTGCCGGTACATTTAAATTCAATTTCAAATGTAGGTATGGTGTATATTGATGGCAATCATCGCTACGCACCTACGATGGAATATTTTAAACTTTTATTAAGTAAAGTAAACGAACAGTCTATTTTAATTTTTGATGACATATATTGGAGTAGTGAAATGGAACTAGCATGGGATGAAATCAAAAAACATGAGGCAGTTACTTTAACGATTGATTTATTTTATATAGGGATTGTGTTTTTTAGAAAAGAAAGTAAACAAAAGCAACATTTTACAATTCGATATTAATTTTAAATTCAAACATTTGTTACCTAAACCATTTTTAGATTCATTAGAGGGCTTGCCAGGGTTTGAAAAAAACGCTTTTGAGCAAGTGCATGCCCAAGGGGAACAAATTACGTCGGTTAGGTTAAATAAGTATAAACAGTTTGATTTACATGCACATTCTTTTTTAAATCATACTGCACCAGTTTCTTGGTGTGCTCAAGGGGTTTATTTGAACGAGCGTCCGCTATTTGTTTTGGATCCCTTATGGCATGCGGGTGCTTATTATGTACAAGAGGCTAGTAGTATGTTTATACATTATTTGTTGGATCATTTAAATTTGGATACAACATCCGTGGTGCTAGATTTATGTGCAGCGCCTGGTGGAAAAAGTACGCTATTGGCAAACTGGTTTAACAATGGATTGGTCGTTGCCAATGAAACGATCAAAGGGCGTAATGCCATCTTGGTGGAAAATATTACAAAATGGGGTGCGGATAATATGATTGTCACGCAGAATGACCCTGGGCATTTTAAAGCCTTACCTAATTTCTTTGATTTAGTAATGATTGATGCGCCATGCAGTGGCAGTGGCTTATTTCGAAAAGATATATCTGCAATTTCAGAATGGAGTTTGGATAATGTGCAACATTGTAGTTTAAGACAAGAACGCATCATTGAAGAGTCCTTGGATACTTTAAAAGAAGGGGGTTATTTGATTTATTCAACTTGTTCTTATTCATTTGAAGAAGATGAAAAAATAATGGATCAAATTGCAAATTTACCAGGAATGGTGAATATTAAAATTCCAGTGCCCCCATCATGGAATATTATTTCCTGTGAAAGTCCCGAACATCAATGTCAAGGATTTAGATTTTATCCAGATAAAATAAAAGGGGAAGGTTTTTTTATTTCCGTTTTTAAAAAAGAAGGAGCATTTCAAAACACGAGTACTTCAGATTCATTTAAATTTACCCCCTTGTCAAAGAATGAATTATCTGTCGCAAAATCATTTTTTGAATTACCTGCAACGCATCAATACTTATCACATCAAAATAGTATGATTGCAATTCCGAATTTATTTGAACCGGCTATTTTGTCCATTTTGAGTAACTTATATGTAAAAAAATTAGGATTGGACTTGGGTGCCGTTAAAGGGAAGGACTTTATTCCTTCTCATGCGTTGGCAATGAGTTATTGGTCCAATTTGCCTTATCAAACACTCGAAGTAGGTGCCGAAACAGCACTCAATTACCTAAGACGCGCGGAGGTACAATTAGATGGAAATGTGGGTTGGCATTTGATCAAGTACCAAAGTATCGCACTTGGATGGGCCAAATTGTTGCCCAATAGAGCGAATAATTACTATCCAAATGAATGGAGAATATTGAATTACTAGTATTTACATATATTATTAATATTACATACTAATTTTTAGCCTTTTCTTTGCACTTGATTTTTGTACCTTTGCGATATGTTTAAATCTGGCGTTTTACTGTTATTGTTATTCTTAAGTGCTTTTGCGCCTGGGTATAGTAATGCCCCTTCGCAAGTAAAAACAGCCAAAAAACAGGTGCCCCAAAAAAAATCGGCCACAATAAGTAAAAAAGTAACTCCAAAAAAGGGAGCGGTCACTGTTGCAAAAAAACCATCAACCACTGTTACAAAGAAAGCAGCAGTTACTGTTGCAAAAAAGGGCAGTAGTGTAAAAACAGCAACCGCAAAAAATAAGATCAGTCCCAAAAAATCAATTCGAAAAAAAACGAGTTATAAAAAAGGAAGTGTAAAACGAAAATCTCCTTACCGTTCAAAGTATATGGCGGTTAAAAAAGTGGATACAGTTCGTCAAAACACTTTACAGGTAATTTCTTTAAATAAAGAAAAAGCAAGATTAAAAGATAGTTTACAGAATGCATTCATAAGTCATCAAGCGGAAGGGGTCAATACAACAAAAGTGGATGAAGGTTATTTTGCAACTTTATTTTCAGATCAAAAAAAATCTGCCTCTTTTCAAACATTAGATGGCACTGCTTCTGTATTTAAAAGTATCAGTGGATGGCAGGATAAAAAGTTTTATATATTGACCAATGAAATCCCCATTGGGACGATTGTAAAAATTACCACTGCCGACTTCAAAACTATTTGTGCAAAAGTGATTAACGCGCTTCCGGATGTAAGCAATTCAATTCAATATCGACTGAGTGATGCTGCTGCTGCAATTTTAGGCATCACCAATAAAACTTTTCAAATTACTGTCACTTATTAATTCAATTTTATGAAATGTAAATTATTTGTATCTCTTGTGTTTATGGGATTTGTTTTAATAAGTTGTGGGCAGTCTAACTCAAATGGGGCGCAACCAGTAGCGTCAAGTGCAAGTAATGGGGAAACAATTCCTGCTGCTACATTCAAGCAAGCGATTGCATCACAAAGCGTACAGGTATTAGATGTTCGCACTGCGAATGAATTTAATGGCGGTCATATTTCCCATGCATTACAAGCGAACTGGATGGATAAAACTGAATTTGCAGATCGAACCCAACATTTGGATAAAAACCAACCTATTTATATTTATTGTCAAGCGGGTGGTCGGAGTGCCTCTGCGCAAGCTTTTCTAATTGAAAAAGGATATAAGGTAATCAATTTGGAAGGGGGAATGAGTAACTGGAAAATGAATGGATTCCCTGTGGATGGTGGAGGGGATATTCCTCAAATGCGAATGTCAGATATGGAGAAAGTAATTGCAACTAACAAAATTGTTTTGGTGGATATTGGCGCTGATTGGTGTCCACCATGTCGAAAAATGTTGCCAGTTTTAGCGGAATTAAAAAAACAACCAGCAAATCCCTTTTATTTTTTAGCTGTGGATGGCGGTAATGATATTGAGGTCATGAAAGCATTGCATTCCGAAGGGCTTCCTACTTTTATTATTTTTAAAGATGGGAAAGAAACCTGGAGACATCAAGGTGTTGTATCACTGGAAGATTTAAATAATGCTTTGAAATAAATTGACTTACCATACCTGACGCTAAGGCAGGTTTAACACTTTATTATTTTCTTGTTAAGTAGGTTTTCGATAGCCTCTTAAAAAATCAATTATTGGCATGCGCTTTTTGCCTTCCCATTGGATATCCGCTAGACCAATATAGCCATCCTTACATGCAATTTTTGCAAAAGTTTTTCCATCTGTTATAAAACTACCCGGAGCTTCGGTTGGAGTTGCGTCAATCACTTGTGTTAAAAAAAGTTTTACAATCTTCCCCTCAATCTTGGTAATAGCGCCAGGGAAAGGAGCCAATCCTCTAATTAAATTATGTATGGAGGTGCATGGTTGATGCCAATCTATTTCACAATCCTTGGTGAAAATTTTTGGTGCATGTTGGAGTGCATCATTTCCAATTACTTGTTCCTGTGGTACTGCTTTAATGCTGTTATCAAATAAACCATGCAATGTTTTTACTAATAATTGTGCGCCCACTTCCATCATGGTGTCATGTATTTCACCTGCGGTATTATTTGCAGCAATTGGGATGCGATCCTGTAATAATATGGCACCTGTGTCAATGGCATGTTTTAATTGAAAGGTGGTGACACCTGTTTCTTTTTCACCATTAATAATGGCCCAATTGATAGGAGCAGCACCTCGGTATTGTGGCAATAATGAGCCATGTACATTTAAGGTGCCCATCGGCGGGAAGGACCAAATTTGCTCAGGTAACATTCTAAATGCAACGACTACTTGCAGGTCCGGTTTCCATTGTTTTAATGTATCAAAAAACTCGGGAGATTTTAATTTTTCAGGTTGCAAAATTGGGAGGTCATGGGCTAGGGCAAATTGTTTAACCGCGCTTTGTTGCAGCTGCATGCCCCTACCAGCTGGCTTATCCGGCGCAGTAACTACGCCCACCACATTCATTTTGGCTTGCAGTAATGCATTTAAAGATGCCACTGCAAATGCCGGGGTTCCCATAAAAACAATCCTTGGTTTATTGTCCATGGGGCAAAGTTAGTTTATCTGTCATAATTATGTACTTTTGCGCTTTGCACCTTAGGTGCTTTATTAAAAATAAAACAATATGCAACAAGTAAAAAATGGGGATACCATTCAAGTGCATTATCACGGTACATTGACTAGTGGTGAAACATTTGATTCCTCAACAGGTAGGGCTCCTTTAGAATTTGAAGTAGGGACAGGTATGGTAATTCCAGGATTTGATAGCGGCGTGCTTGGAATGACAGTAGGTGAGAAAAAAACGATACAAATCCCATTTGCGGAGGCGTATGGTCCAAAACTACCTGAAATGATTGTTGAATTCCCTAAAACACAGTTTCCTGCCGATTTAAATCCAACCATTGGAATGGCTTTAACTATGAATAATGGTCAAGGGCAACAATTTCAAGTAACAGTGGTGGAGGTGAAGGAAGAAGTAGTCGTATTAGATGCGAATCATTCTTTGGCAGGACAGGATTTAACCTTTGCTTTAGAATTAGTGAGTATTGATACTCCTTCTAAAATAATTATGCCTTAGTTTCATAAGATATTTTTTGAAAGGCTTTCTTGTTTTCATTCATCAATGCGAACAGAAAGCCTTTTTTTATTGCTTAATTCAAATTATCTTCAAGCTTCATTTTGGTAAATAAAATAGTTTAAAAATTTAATTATGTCATTTGATCAGTTACCTATTGCGGAACGATTTATGCGTTATGTTCAAATTGATACGCAGAGTGATCCCGATAGCACCAAATTTCCATCAACGGACAAGCAACTTAATTTAGCCAAACTATTGGTGGAAGAATTGAAGGGTATGGGCATTATGCATGTGGAGTTGGATGCATATGGTTATGTGATGGCCACAATTCCTTCCAATAAAGAGGAGCAAAAACCGGTTTTGTGTTTTTGTGCACATATGGATACCGCGCCCGATTGTAGTGGCACTGATGTGAAACCCATTTTACATAAAAATTATAATGGGCAACCATTAGTATTGCCTGATGATCATTCACAAGTAATTTCAATAGAAGCCTATCCTTATTTGAAAAATTTTATTGGTAAAGATATTATCACAGCATCTGGAAATACTTTGTTAGGTGCAGATGATAAAGCGGGCGTTGCGATCATTATGTCCTTTGCACAATATTTAATGCAACATCCAGAAATTTTACATGGTACTATTAAAATATTATTTACACCCGATGAGGAAGTGGGTAGAGGTACTGATTTTTTGGACTTAAAGAAATTGGGTGCCGACTTTGCATACACTTTAGATGGGGGTGAATTAGGTTGTTTTGAAATGGAAACTTTTAGTGCTGATTATTTAACGATGGATATTCAAGGGGTTATTGCCCATCCGGGTGCTGCGAAAGGGGTGATGCAAAATGCCATTAAAATAGCAGGTGAAATTATAGCTGCATTACCTAAACAGGAATGGAGTCCAGAACATACCGAACAAAGGCAAGGCTTTGTACATCCGAATCATATTTCAGGAGGGGCTGAAAAAGCAAGATTGGAATTTTTAATTCGGGATCATGATACGCAGCAACTAAAAGAACATATCCGTAAATTAAAATCGATTGCCGACCATGTTTTATTGCAAAATCCTGATTTTTCTAAATCCCATATTACATATACTATTAAGGAGCAATACAGAAATATGCGCGAGGTGATTGACCTTCATCCCATTTTAGTGGAAAACGCATTAGCGGCGTATAAAAAAGTAGGTGTTTTGCCCATTGTTGAACCCATTCGAGGGGGTACTGACGGCAGTAGATTAAGTTTTTTAGGGCTTCCTGCACCCAATATATTTACGGGTATGCAGGCGATACATAGCAAACATGAGTGGATTGGTGTATCTGATATGCAAAAGTCGGTGGAAGTGCTTGTTAATTTGGTGGAAATATTTTAACAAATTGATAGTTATTCACATGCACCCTTTTTCAAATAAAACCTTTTAACTTTAAAAAATAAATTGAAC
>JBEATG010000003.1:0-2578 GCA_041162035.1 Bacteroidota bacterium | reverse complement strand
TGATATAATAAATGATATTGATTAAAATCGTTCATCTGGCCTGCTACATTGAGCGAATCGCCCCATCTGTAATATTCGTTTGCCATTTCGACAACGGTTTGGTTGTACATTGAAATATCTATTGAAAGTAATCTAGATGGTAAATAAAGGGTATTCATTTGATCGGCAAATCGATTAATAAAGTAGTTTCGGAATCGATCGTTTTGAATGCCTCTTAACCAAATATTCAAATGAGGATTACTGGAGTCCGCCTGAAAAAGCTGAGACAGATAATTATGATTACAATTGTAAAGCCAAGGTTGGTCATTGGGTTGTAAGCCATAATCCAAGTCATTTAGGATATAACGCCAACGGTAGTTTGTTGCATCCGATCGGTATAGTTTTAAATTGTTGTAATTAAATGCCCAATCCACATTGTCAATCCACATTTCGGCAATAATGTAGTCGTTGTAGTATTCCATGTCGAAATATTGATCAGCTAGGTTCCAATAATTGGTATCGATTGGATTAAGTTGCACCAAACTATCATATGAATTGTAGAATGATTGAACGGAGCCTTCAATTGCACGAAGGTTAAATCCATATTGCGAAGAGGAAGATAGTATTTCGATGGCATCAGGGTCTGCATTTTCGGAAAGCTCGAACATCTCAGAGTTCGTTTTTTCTCTAACTTCATATAGACCCCAGTATTTCCCGTTGATATATACTGAAGCAGGTCTCCATGCTGAATAATAGTTATTGCTTCCATCCGCCATCATTTTACAACTTGCAGCATCTTTATAGGGCAAGGTCAAATAATTGTTACTTCCATTTCTGAGGTAAAAGTCACCATACTGAAAACGGTTTGGACGGTCCGGTATTACATTGTGCATAATGGGACCATCGCCCAACACGCCATGATCAAAATTGATACGAAATGCTCTTTGTGCACGTGAACGTGCTGACCACCCTCCATCCCATCATAATTCCCGTTTTTCCGGAATGGATCAGATTATGGTTTGCTGTTGAGTCAAAATATTCAACGTATGCAGGTTTTAATAAATCCAGCGTGGGATTGTCAAACATTCCGTTAGGGCCGTACAAATTAGATGTGTCTGTAATTACCGAAATAATTGGGGTAATATGATTCAGGTTAAACAAATAACTGGCTGTTGATGTAGTGCTTGGTAGATAACCATTGATAAATGCCCTTGCTCGTAAAACTGTTGTTTGTGATATTGGAATAGACGTCCCATTCCATAAACTGGAAGTTGTGTCAGGATCGCTTCCGTCAAGCGTATAAAAGACATTCGCACTGGGCGAATTAGGGTCCGTGATACTAACAGTGAAGCCTGAAGTGTACACCCCTCCAACCATTGAAAACAAAGGAGCAATGGCATAATTTGTAAAAGGAGTTGAAAAATTGTTTGTTGCGCCTGGTGTTGGAGTCCCAAATTTTTGAATGTTTGGAGCCGAATCAGGAAAAGATCCAATACTCACACCAACTCCTTGCCCACAATTTACGTTCAAAGAACTAACTAAAACGTTCGATGGATTATATAGTTTTATTGTCTCACCATTGGAACTTATTTTGAAATTAGTGTGGTTTCTAACTCCAGTTGGGGGAATAAAGTTCGTTTGTAATGAATTGATTCCAGTATTTGCTAGACTTAACTCAAACAACTGGAAATTTGTTGGACAAGTTGCGATTACATCAAACGCAAGCGAATCTATGTTTCCAGCTGAAAGGCCAGCTGATATCAATTCACTTGCCGTGTAAAGGTATTGTTGGCGAGCACCTTCGTACCAGTTGCTGTAAGCCGAAGGATAGTCGTAGTATCCATTTTGTAAGGTGCCCGAGCCTACATTGATCGAGTTAAAGCGAATATTGGGGCGCTGCTGGGCATTGCTTCCACCGCTGAATCCGCATGCGGAACCTGGGTAATTCAATGCAATTGTAGCCGAATTATAGATTGTGGAACTTTGGGAATGAATGGAATTGCATTGGTAAAACGGGTTGTAGGTGCAAAGATTCAAAACAATATTTGATACGCCGTCCCAATAGAACGGAGTCGTAAAATGATGAGTGTTCCAACCTGTCTGTGGTGTAAATGTGCTATCTGTTAAAACATTTGTAAATGGAGATGATGCGAATCTGTCTTTTCCGCTACAAAAAACTATTATGTACTCACTCGGTTGAATAATTTGATGCGGAAATGACCATTCACCTGGAATTGAATTATCGCTGAGACTGTAATTGAATAAATCAATTGCTGTTGGACCTGCATTGTAAATTTCAATCCAATCTTCATAATCTCCGTCTTCATCCAAAAGGGTGGGGTAATTTTTATTACTCCCTTCATTTATTACTAACTGGGCTTTAGTTTGCACAAAGAGTAAATTAAAAAACACCACTAAGAGTATTTGTGTAAGCTTGACGTTCCCCAATTTTGAAATAGTATTCATTTTGTTTACTTTTTTGTTAAGGTTTAGCACTAGCTGTCTTGTTTGCATTGTGTATAACGGTTTGCAGCTACAAGAAGTTGGCGATTTTCACCACAAATGTTGATGCGGAGAACTGAACTTTCTTTAACCACAA
>JBEATG010000316.1:0-4319 GCA_041162035.1 Bacteroidota bacterium | reverse complement strand
CACCGAAGCCGCCGCCCCATCCACCGAAGCCGCCGCCCCATCCACCAAAGCCTCCAAACGCACCACCCCAAAAAGGATCAAATCCAAATCCACCGAATCCACCATAATAGCCAGCCCATCCAAAACGATTGTTCCAAAATGGATCCCATCCGCCACCAAATCCTAATCCGCCAAATCCACCATAACCCATGCCAAAACCCATACTAAAACTTGGATTATTCCAATACCCAAAATCATCAATGCTTGACCAACGATTTCTATTAGCCACTTTTAATCTTAAAAAGCGATCGTCCTGATAATTTTGATAATCTTGATAATTTTCTTCCTCAGCTTGCGCTATCACTTGTTCTGCAGGTTTGCTTGGGGTATAATATAAATCATCGGTTGCAACTGTGGTTGTTTGTTGCAAACTTGTGCAACTTGTAACAAAAAAACTAATCGCTACTAAGCCAACGGCGAGTAGTCTGAAATTTGGGGTAGTGTTTTTTGTGTTCATTTTGGTACTTTTTAGGTTTTTATATGCCCTTGATTTAGCATACATTTGCTAGTATAAAGGTAGTGAACTTTGAAATATAGAGCGTTTTTCGTAGTTCATTTGTTTTTATTTAAAATGTTAATATTTTTTTAAGAAATGGCAAAGGAATTAACCACAAGGGCGCAGGATTATTCACAATGGTATAACGACCTTGTTTTGAAGGGTTCGTTAGCGGATTATAGCGCCGTAAGAGGCTGTATGGTCATTAAACCCTATGGTTACGCACTGTGGGAAAACATGCAAGCAGCTTTAGATAAAATGTTTAAAGATACTGGCCATGAAAATGCCTATTTCCCCTTATTTGTCCCTAAATCATTGTTTGAAGCGGAGGAAAAAAATGCAGAAGGTTTTGCAAAAGAGTGTGCTATTGTTACCCACTATCGTTTAAAAACGGATCCCAATAATAAGGGGAAATTAATGGTGGACCCAGACGCAAAATTAGAAGAAGAATTAATTGTACGTCCAACAAGTGAAGCGATTATTTGGAATACCTATAAAACTTGGATTCAATCCTATAGAGATTTGCCAATATTGGTCAACCAATGGGCGAATGTAGTAAGATGGGAAATGCGCACGCGTTTGTTTTTAAGAACTGCCGAATTTTTATGGCAGGAAGGGCATACTGCGCATGCAACTAAAGAGGAAGCAATTGCAGAAACGGTAAAAATGTTAGATGTATATGCTGACTTCGCAGAAAATTGGATGGCCATGCCTGTGATCAAAGGAGTGAAAACTGAAAGTGAAAGATTTGCGGGTGCCGAAGATACTTATTGCATTGAAGCATTGATGCAGGATGGTAAAGCTTTGCAAGCAGGTACTTCACACTTTTTAGGTCAAAATTTTGCGAAAGCATTTGATGTAAAATTTAGCGATAAAAATAATACCCAAGAGTATGTTTGGGCAACAAGTTGGGGTGTAAGTACCCGACTCATTGGTGGATTAGTGATGACCCATAGTGATGATGAAGGTTTGGTTTTACCACCAAGAATTGCACCCGTACAAGTGGTCATTGTGCCTATCTTTAAAGGAGATGAACAAAAAGCAATGATTGATGAAAAGATGGCGGTGGTGGTTGCTTCTTTTAAAGCAGCGGGCATCAGAGTTAAATATGATAATACAGATAACAATCGACCAGGTTGGAAATTTGCAGAATATGAATTGAAGGGTGTGCCTATTCGTATTGCGGTGGGTCCAAGGGATTTAGAAAACAACCAGGTTGAATTAGCGCGTCGTGACACCAAGGAAAAAACAGCTATTTCATTGGATGGATTAACCGAAACAGTTGCAGCATTATTATTAGAGATACAATCAAACTTATTGCAACGCGCAACAAAATATCGTGACGATCATATTACATCAGTAGATACATGGGATGAATTTATAAATGTATTAGATAACAAAACCGGTTTTGTTTTAGCGCATTGGGATGGTACTGCAGCAACAGAAGAAAAAATTAAAGATCAAACCAAAGCAACCATTCGTTGTATACCATTAGATAATCCATTAGAAGTCGGTAAGTGTATACTCACTGGTAATCCTTCCAAGCAACGCGTTTTATTCGCGCGTGCTTATTAAGCGCTAAGAATATTCCATGCGACAAAAAGCCATCCCCGAAGTTTTAATGCCATTTCTTGATGGAAAGTTGTTGCTTATTGATAAGCCACTACAATGGACCTCCTTTGATATCGTCAATAAAATTCGTTATCTCATTAGGGTAAAAAAAGTGGGGCATGCAGGTACCTTAGATCCTTTAGCCACGGGCTTATTAATTGTTTGTACTGGAAAATTTACAAAGCAAATAAACGAATACCAGGGTTTGCCAAAGGAGTACACAGGCACTTTGGTTTTAGGCGCAACAACTGCCTCCTATGATTTAGAAACTGCCCCTGAAAATTTTAAATCGATATCCCATTTGACGGAACTTGAAATAACCAATGCAACACTTCCATTTATTGGTGAAATTTTACAAATGCCACCGCAACATTCTGCCATCAAAAAAGAAGGGATGCGTTTGTATGAATCTGCGCGAAAAGGAATTGAAGTAAAAGTAGATCCAAGAAAAGTAAATATTATCAGTTTTGAAATCACGAATATCCATTTACCCAATATTGACTTTAAAGTAGTTTGTTCAACGGGTACGTATATTAGAAGCGTAGTGAAAGAGTTTGGGGAAGCTTTAGGTGTAGGTGCTTATATGAGTGCATTAAGAAGAACAAAAATTGGTGATTTTAAAATTGAAGATGCCATTCAGTGGGAGGATTTGAAAAAAGAAATTGATGGTTTATTGGCAAGTCAAGTGGAGACGGATGCAGTGCCTAATACGTAAAAAAATACGCAAGTTAAAAAGGTAAGCCAATCCCAAATTGCCAAGCATAGTTGTTTACTGTACTTCCATTCTGTTTTATTTCATTCCATTTTATATTAGTGATATCTAGCCAGCCTTGATTGTTGGATCTTGTAGGATCTTTCATTTTTAAGGCATAATCAATCCTGACAATAAAATAATTAAAATCAAGTCGTAAGCCTGTTCCCACAGCGATAGCTAAGTCCTGATATAATCTGCTCAATTTGAAGCCAGCCAAAGGATCTTCCTTGGTGTCTCTGGCATTCCATATATTTCCGATATCTGTAAATACCGCGGAACCTATTTTGTAGGAACCCCATTGAAACAATGGAAAACGGTATTCTAAGTTGGCTTCTAATTGCAGGTCGCCAAAACGATCAAAACTTTGACTTTTAGCACTGGTGTCATAAAAGTTGGAGCTGCCTAATCCCAATTGTCTCAGTCCCCATGCACGCATACTATAAGGGCCACCTGCTGTGAATTGTTTAAAGAAGGGTAGTTGCCCACTCAGTGATTTATTTTTGCTGTAATTATTGCCCCAGCCACCCATGATTCTCCATGCAAGCTCGGTGTAATCATACTTATATACCTTTCTTACTTCCGTCTCTAATTTGAAATAGCGGTAAATGTTTGATTTTAAATTGGTCAATCCTAAAATGCCACCTGCTTCTTCAATACCAATTCTGAAATAAGTATTTTGATTAGGGTTTTTGATGGTACTTCCTTGATAAATGTAATTGAGCGTTTGGCTAATTACATTTCCTTCATTAAAGGACGATCTTAAAAATGGATTAAGTATTAATAAGCTATCTAGTTTTGAAAACTTATTGATCTGATAAAATTCAATATTTAATGGTTTGTAAATCCAAGTGCCAGTAGTGGCAAATTTATTTTTTTTCCATTCATAGCCCCAGTTGGTCGTGAAAGATTTTAGTTGGTAGTAATTTAATCGATCAATGTAAGCGCTGTTCAAGGAGAAGTTGGTTCTGGTATTTTTTGAGTTATTGCTTTTTTGTGGCGCAAATGGGATAAGTAAGGAGGGGAAGCTATAGGTATGTCCTACATTCCAAAGCAAGGTCTGCGTTAAATTATTATTGCTGTTTCCTACATTCAACTCAATGCCCAATCTTAAATTGGTAATGGAGGGTATTGATTTTTTTGCCACATTTCTATCCCGGTAGGTAAAGTTGGTGGAAAGCCCTAGTAAATTACCCGCAGTCAACTGCGATGTATTTCTGCTTCCTTCCACATCAAAGCTATAGCTGCGGCGTAAGGCAGGCAATAAAAAATAATGCAGGTATACACTGTCTTGTTTAATAGTAGTTCGTCCGTCAATTTGTTGCCAAGCACCTAACCCGCTAAAGTTATTAAGTGTTTGGTAATATAAATTCTCATTATATAAGTCTCCTTTTTTGATAAAGCTTTGTTGCTCAAATATGT
>JBEATG010000240.1:0-5203 GCA_041162035.1 Bacteroidota bacterium | reverse complement strand
AGTTGCAATGATGATATAGGATATTTGCTTCATTATTACTTGATTAGGGTAAAACTATCTTTTATAATTTATACTTCATTATAATATAGTTTGTTTTTATTCTGTTTTGGACTATTTGAGGCCTTTGCCCTATTGATTTACTAGTTATTATTTTGTCCTTTTACAAATAATTATACTTTATTCTAATGATCATACAATTTATCTACCAAGGATTCCTCCAGTTAGTGGTATATCCATTAAAATTTAATCGTATTAAGGAGCTTACCCTTTTTATATTTATACTACTTTTAAGTTTTGTTGGAACCAATTCTTTTTCGCAAATTAGTCAGAATGGCATCTTCTTTCAAGCAGTAGCAAAGGATAATTATGACAATCCCGCGAATCGTCGATACTTATATATACAATCAAGTGTAATACAATCCTCGAGTACTGGAATCAAAGTACTTATTGAGGAATTTCAGACTACTACTGATCAAGCAGGTATTTTTACTATCAGTATTGGAAAGGGCATTAGAAAGGGGGGTACTATTAATAAACTATCAGATATTGATTGGGCCAATGGACCTTATTTTTTAAATCTCAAAATTGTTATTACACCAATTGCTCCTACTGCTGATTGGGATTATACTAAAGAATGGATTGATATTGGTACTACTTCCTTTGGTACCGTGCCGTATGCTTTATATGCTTCTTCATCTGGTGATTTAGGAAATAAAGTAAACCTATCAGACAGTATTATTAAATATGTGACTCCAACGCAATTAAATGCTAAAACATTTGATATTACTCCGATAATATTTTCTTTATCAAATAAGGTTGATAAAGTTGTTGGAAAAGATTTGTCAACAAACGATTATTCAACAACTGAAAAATTTAAATTATCTCTGATTACCGGAGCTAATACAGGTGATGAAACCATTACAACTATTAAATCTAAATTAGGGATAACTACTTTAAGTGGCTCAAATACGGGGGATCAGGATGTGAGTTCATTTGCTACCATAACTGATCTTGCATTAAAAGCAAATAAAGCATCTGTTGATTCAATACTATTAATAAATGCAAATATTTTAGAAGTTTCAAATTCACTAGCCTTAAAGGTTGATTTTTCTGATTTCAACAAAAGTTTGAGTTTAAAGGCAAATACATCCGATGTTACATCAAGTTTAGATCTTAAAGCGAATAGTTCCGATATGACTAGTTTATTAGGGCTAAAAGCAAACACAACAGAATTAATTTCAGGATTAGCATTGAAACTAGACAAGATTGCTGGCAAAGATTTATCAACGAATGATTATTCAACCATTGAAAAAAATAAACTAGCTGCAATTAGTGGAATAAATGGGGGAGATGAAACTGCTACAACCATTAAATCTAAATTAGGAATAACGATTTTAAGTGGTTCCAATACAGGGGATCAGGATTTAAGTTCTTTTTCAACTATTACAAATCTTGCATTAAAAGCCAATACTACAGATCTTATTTCTGGCTTAGCGCTTAAGGCGAATAGTTCCGATATGATTACTTCATTAGGACTAAAAGCAAATACATCTGATGTTACAACAAGTTTAGGTCTTAAAGCGAATAGTTCCGATATGATTACTTCATTAGGACTAAAAGCAAATACATCTGATGTTACAACAAGTTTAGGTCTTAAAGCGAATATTTTAGATGTCGCGAACTCCTTGGGATTAAAAGCAAACATAACAGATGTAAATTCAGGATTAGCATTAAAAGTAGATAAGCTTGCTGGCAAAGATTTATCAACCAATGATTATACAACCACTGAAAAAAATAAACTAGCTGCAATTAGTGGAATAAATGGGGGAGATGAAACAACGGCAACAATTAAAACTAAATTAGGGATCACCACTTTGAGTGGTTCCAATACAGGCGATCAGGATTTAAGTTCTTTTTCAACTATTACAAATCTTGCATTAAAAGCAAATACAACAGATCTTACTTCAGGTTTAGCGCTTAAAGCGAATGTTTCTGATGTAACAACTTCCTTGTCTTTAAAAGCAAACGCAAATGATGTGGTTACCGGGCTTTCATTAAAAGAAGATCAACTGAATAAGTCCGCTGCTACAAATTTGGGTGGTACGGCTGCAAACGACATTTTATATCCAACACAAAAGGCAGTAAAAGTATATGTGGATGGTCAAATTAGTTCAGGTGGTGTTTCTGATGCTAGTATATTAACAAGACATATCGCATCTTTAAATATAACTACTCCGTTAATTGCGGATGCTTCTATTACAGATATAAAAATTTCAAATGGTATTAATCAGTCAAAAGTGGGGCTGGGCAATGTGGAAAACACTGCATTAAGTACTTGGCAAGGTGGTACTAATTTAACCAATGTAGGAACGATTATATCTGGTACTTGGAGTGGAACATCAATTTCAGTTGCGCATGGTGGGACAGGGGCAAATACAGCATCCGATGCAAGATTCAATTTAGGACTTGTTATTGGTCAAGATGTACAATCGCCATTAACAACGACACAACTAGCTGTTTTATCAAACACGAGTAATATTAATACTGGAGATGAAACTATTGCTTCTATAAAAACTAAATTAGGTATAACAACACTTAGTGGCGTTAATACAGGGGATCAGGATGTAAGTTCATTTGCTACAATTACTAATTTAGCTTTAAAGGCTAACACTTCTGATATGACTACAAGCTTAGGACTCAAAGCTAATAGCTCAGATGTAACTACTTCATTGGGATTAAAAGCAAACGTAACGGATCTTAGTTCTGGATTAGCATTAAAAGCTAACACTTCTGATATGACTACAACCTTAGGACTCAAAGCCAATAGCTCAGATGTGACTACTTCATTGGGAATGAAAGCAAACGCAACTGATCTTAGTTCTGGATTAGCGTTGAAAGTAGATAAGGTTACTGGTAAAGAATTATCAACCAATGATTATACAACCGCTGAGAAAGATAAACTAGCGGCAATTCTTGGAACAAATACCGGTGATCAGGATGTAAGTTCATTTGCTACAACAACGAATCTTGCTTTAAAGGCTAACACTTCTGATATGACTACTAGCCTAGCGCTTAAGGCGAATTTAATTTCGCCAACCTTGGTGACACCAATATTAGGGGAGGCTACTGCAACAAGTGTTACAGCAAGTTCAGATATAAAGGCGAAAAGATATATTCAGTATGCAAATACTGCAATTTCTTCAACAACTACAACAAATTTAGATCTTAGTCGTGGTAATGTTTTACAAGTGGATTTGACAAATACAATTACATCAATCACTTTCTCAAATGAAGCAGTAGGCACCTATTTAATTAAATTTAAGCAAACGGTTGGATCAAAAACTGTAAATTTTCCTAATACTTGGTTGTGGTCAGGTGGTGCTGAACCAGTGGTGAGTGCAACACTAGGGAGAACTGATATTGTTACATTAATATATGATGGCACTAATTATTATGCAGCCATTGTTCAAAACTTTTTTTAATCATGAAAATTATCTTATCATTTATTTTTTTCATATCAATCAAGAGCAATGCTCAAATTGTGCCACAGGGTTTTTTAATTCCCCCTGCTTATTTAGAGTCTGTTAAAATAGGCACACAATTTTGGCTAAAAAATAATTTAAATATTGCAACTTATAATAATGGTGAGCAAATTCCTTATTACTCAAATAATATAGGATGGGGGAGTTTAACCACTCCTGCAATGTGTTCTTATAATTTCGATGCGTCGAACGATGCGGTGTATGGTAAATTATATAATTATTATGCTGTTATTGATGCTA
The DNA here is from genome assembly GCA_041162035.1 of Bacteroidota bacterium. Taxonomy (GTDB): domain Bacteria; phylum Bacteroidota; class Bacteroidia; order Chitinophagales; family Chitinophagaceae; genus Sediminibacterium. The sequence goes on along the minus strand of JBEATG010000240.1, from coordinate 1,421 downwards.
GGGGAATTTGTCCAGTTGATTGGCATACACCAACTGATGCAGAGTTTGGAACCTTAAATACAACTATTGGAGGTAATGGTGGAACATTAAAAGAAGCAGGTTTGCTACATTGGGATTCGCCAAATTCAGGTGCTACAAATACAACTGATTTTTCAGCATTAGGTGCCGGATATATGGGGACTTCAGCTCCAAGTCTACAACGTAATGTAACCTATTTTTGGACTGCTAGTTCTTATGATGCTACTCGTGCATATACTTGGTCCTTAAGCAAGGATAATACAAGTTTTACGCAATCAAATGCAAATACAAAAGTGGGTGGATTTTCTGTTCGATGTATAAAAAATTAGCCTGTAGTAATTTGTGATGGCTATTTTTTCAAAATAGGTTTTAGTACATTCAACTTTCCATCAATTTTACTTTCATCGAATTTCAATCCTAATACATTTGCAATGATTGGATAAATATTTACATTCTCAAAACCTTCAATAACTTTTCCTTTTTTAAACGCGGGGCCCCAAGCCATAAAACTAGCACGCATATCTACTAAATGATTATCAAAACCATGTTTACCTTTGGTAGTTTTATAGGGAGAAAGATTAAAAATTTTGGGCACTTTCGGTATTAATAATAAATCACCTAAGCGATTGTTCCAATCATCTGATTTTTTATAATGCCAGTAATCAGGTGTTTCATCTAACTTATAAACAGTGACATTGGTGTCTTTTTTTAAGTCATTGTAAGTAGGTTCAATTTTTGAAGCGTCCTTTGCATACAAATGCAATTGTGCATCACCCCATGGTACTTTAAAGTAATTGGTGTCCACTGCTTTTGGTAAGCCTAAGGTTTTTATATTGTCCACTGTTGTCATACCATGATCAGATACAAAAATATAACTAATCGGAAGGTTTAATGGAGCAAGTGCTAATTGCAAAGCATTAATGCTACTGTCCACAAATTGTACAGATTTTTTTACCCTCGGATCTTCAGGACCAAAATCATGGGCATCATGATCCACATCTGGGAAATAAAAGGTGATAAAGTGCGGACGATTTTCCTCAGGCAGCATTAGCCAATCTTTAACTGCTTTGATCCTAGTTCCAATAGGTATTTTTTCACTATAATTATAATAATAGGTAGGTCGAATGCCTTGTATGGCTGCTTCAGAGGCAACCCAATAAAAACTTGCAGTAATCATTTGTTGTTTTTCAGCTAATACCCATAGTGGGGTACCGCCATACCATTTTCCTTCGGCAACCATTTTTTTATTTCCCATATTATAAAATGCGCCTGTAGGAACATCTATATAACTATTGTCCACCAGCCCGTGATGAGATGGATACAATCCAGTAACTATACTATAATGATTTGGGAAAGTAACCGAAGGGTAGGATGGGGTCATGAATTTTGCACGAATCCCATTA
>JBEATG010000237.1:0-2689 GCA_041162035.1 Bacteroidota bacterium | reverse complement strand
CTATTAAACATGTTATAAAGTCAGGGTAAAATTTGGTAATTTACATATACAGTGAAGCTTGATTAATTTTATTGGTTTTAATGAACTCGCGGATCTGCCTGAGATTTTTAACATTTCTTACTTAATAAAATGAACCTTTAATGCTGATATTTATAATGAATTAAATGGCTGTCGTTTTTTCGTGACTTTTTAATCATGCAAATTTTTTAAAATGAAAACTGTACTCGTTTTTGGAATTGGAAAAGTGGGCACACTAGTAGGCATTTTGCTGAAACAACGTTTTGATGTTACCGGATTTGATAAAAATATGCCCACAGAGCCCACTGGATTTGAATGTATCCAAGGTGATATTCATGATCAGGCACTTTTGGAAAAAACCATTCCTAACTTTGATGCTGTGGTTTCATGTATGCCTTATAATTTAAATCTTTCAATTGCCCTTATTGCACATGCGCATGGCGTTCATTACTTCGACCTAACAGAAGATGTTCCTACAACGGATATGATCATGCAATTGTCAGAAACCGCAAAAGCAGTTATGGCGCCGCAGTGTGGACTGGCGCCCGGATTAATTGGAATTATAGGAGCTAACCTGTCTAATCGCTTCACTAAACTTCGCGACATTGAACTTCGTGTGGGTGCATTACCACGTTATCCAAATGGACTGCTGGCATATTCCTTTACATGGTCGCCGGCCGGTGTAATTAATGAGTATATTAACGATGCTGAAGTGATTCATAACAGGGTCAGAAAAATGGTTCCTTCACTTGATGGAATTGAAAGCATAAATATTGAAGGAAGGGATTATGAGGCCTTTACTACATCGGGTGGTTTAGGTACCATGTGCCGCACCTACGAAGGAAAAGTAGATACCTTAAATTATAAAACCGTCAGATACCCGGGTCATGCGCAGCTCATGCGTTTTCTTTTGTATGAGTTAATCTTAAAAGAAAAGCGTGAACTAGTAGAAACCATTTTAACTGAAGCCAAACCTCCAGTAGCAGATGATGTGGTACTGGTGTATGCTGTTGTTGAAGGATGGAAAGGAGAGGCGCTTGCTAGAGAGGAATACTACCGTTCGTTCCATCCCATTGACATCAACGGGAAAAAGTGGAGAGCCATTTCATGGACTACTGCCGCATCAATCGCTGCAGTTGTGGAAATGGTAGCCGATCAAAAGTTACCTCAAAAAGGATTTATCAAACAGGAAGATATTGATTTTAATACCTTTATGGAAACAAAGAATGGACAATTATTTAAAGGATAATTTTAACCAAATGAATAAGATTCAGGAAATTCAAATTGTCATGGACGCACTCATGGATAAGTACAGTGACCGCGTACCTGATGTGAAAAAAATTATTAATGCCATGATTGCAAAGGGTATCATTGGCAAAGCCGACGATATTGCTAATGATCATATTGCCTTTCGAACATTGGGCGTGCCGCAACTTGGTATTCAATCACTTGAAAAAATATTTCTTTACTACGGGTATACCAAAAGGGAGCATTTAAATTTTGAATCTAAAAAATTAGATGCCTCCTGGTATGCGCCTCCTGCACCCAATTTTCCGCGCATCTTTATTAGTGAGCTTAGGGTTAAGGAGTTGAGTGAGCAGGCGCAAGCGATCATTCATTCCTACACCAACGAAGTTGATCATGATCCTATTAATGATTTAAATCTTGATGATCCCATTGCTGTTGGTGATTTTTTGCATAAAGGATTATGGAGATTGCCAACAATTGAAGATTATCAAGCGCTACAAAAAGAATCAGAATATGCTTCATGGGTAATTTATAACCGGTATTATTTGAATCATTATACCATCAGCCTGCATCACCTTTCAGAGGGATTCAATACCTGTGCCGCTTTCAATGATTTTTTGGAAGGCATTGGTGTTATTTTAAATGATGCGGGTGGAAAAATTAAGATCAGTCCGGATGGTCTTCTTTGTCAAAGCTCAACAGTGGCCCAAATAATTGATGCGCCTTTTATTGATGGAAGGACTTTACCCATTGCGGGAAGTTATGTGGAGTTTGCTGATCGAAGGGTATTACCGGAATTTGCGCAACTAGACCCCAAATTATTAAAGCGCGAACATTTTCGTGAAGGATTTGAAGCTGGTAATGCAGACAAAATTTTTGAAAGTACGTTCAGTTCACAGATTAAAAAATAGATCATGATAAGCGATGTATTGCAGCAGCTAGGTATTCAGCAATTAAACCAAGGTATATCAACAGGTGCAAATAATTGGCATGGCAATGGCGCTTTGCTAGAATCAAAATCTCCTGTTGATGGTCATATAATAGGTAATGTACACCTGGGTGGCGCAAAAGATTATGATCAGGTAGTTGATACCGCACATCAGGCATTTTTAGTGTGGCGAAATTTACCTGCTCCCAAGCGCGGTGAAATTATTAGACAAATTGGTGATCGCCTTCGTTTGCACAAAGATGCACTGGGTAAGCTCGTTTCTTATGAGATGGGTAAAAGCTTGCAGGAAGGATTGGGTGAGGTTCAGGAAATGATTGACATATGCGATTTTGCGGTAGGCCTTTCAAGGCAATTATATGGTTTAACAATGCACTCCGAACGCCCTATGCACCGGATGTATGAGCAGTACCATCCACTTGGTGTGGTTGGCATTATTTCTGCCTTTAATTTTCCAGTTGCAGTTTGGTCTTGGAA
>JBEATG010000236.1:0-2633 GCA_041162035.1 Bacteroidota bacterium | reverse complement strand
CTTTAGGTGCTGGTATATTATACATCAACAAAAATAGAATTAAAAACCTATGGCCACTATTAGCGGATGGAGAAAAGCAATTGGATAAAATTAAACGCTTAAACCATATTGGCACCCACCCTGTTGCTACCGATCTCGCCATTAATGATTCCATAGATTATTATGAAATGATCGGTGCCGAAAAGAAAGAAGCCCGTTTGCGTTATTTACAAAACTATTGGACCAGTAAAGTACGCAATAATCCAAAAATCATAATCAATACACCAGTAGATCAAACAAAATGTTGTGGTATTGCAAATGTTGGAATTTTGGGTATTAAACCAAGTGTTGTAGCCAGTAGATTGATGAATGAATTTAAAATTTTCACTGTTGCCATTGATTATATAAATGTCATTGGCTGTCGGATATGCCCCAATGTTTATACCACAACGGATGAACTTGACCAATTTGTAAACGCTTTAAATACATTAGCAAAAGATGCCTAGTAATTTTAATAGAACCACGGAAGAATCCTCTTTATATCATGATATTGAAAAATTAAGTACCGAAGCTATCGTTTCAAATATAAATACGGAAGATAAAAAAGTTGCTTTTGAAGTTGAAAAACAAATTCCGCAAATTAGTTTACTTGTAGATGCTGCGGCGAATAAATTACAAAATGGTGGCCGTTTATTTTACATTGGTGCTGGCACCAGTGGTCGTTTGGGTATGGTTGATGCTAGCGAATGTCCTCCTACTTTTGGCGTTTCTGAAGATGTGGTGGTAGGTATTATTGCAGGTGGGCAAAAAGCCATGTTTCATGCAGTTGAAAATGCAGAAGATGATATGGAACAAGCTTGGATTGATTTACAAGCACATAAAATTAGTGCCTTAGATGTGGTGGTAGGTATTGCCGCAAGTGGTACCACTCCCTATGTGATTGGCGGTTTAAAAAAATGTCAAGAACAAGGTATTATCACTGGCAGTATTAGCTGCAATGCAAATAGCCCCATTTCCGCGCATGCAAATTTCCCCATTGAAGTAGTGGTTGGACCGGAATTTGTTACAGGAAGTACAAGAATGAAAAGTGGTACTGCTCAAAAAATGGTATTGAATATGATCTCCACTTCGGTGATGATTAAACTAGGTCGTATTAAAGGAAATAAAATGGTCAACATGCAATTGACCAACCAAAAACTATTTGATCGTGGTGTAAAGATGATCATGGATGAATTAAAAATTAACGATACTGCAAAAGCAGAACGGTTGCTTAAAACTTATGGCTCCGTAAAAAAGTCAATTGAAGCAGCTACTTTAGAAAATGAGATTAATTAGCACAAATAAATATTTTCGATGATATTTATAATGGCTGGTAACAACTGAGTTAAAAATAAAGTCTAATAATTAGTTTACTTAATTAGGAAAACTAATTTTTCCCATCGTTGTCGCCACCTTAGTTGCATTTCCCCCTGCCAATAGTGGCGTCCCTGCTACCGCTTCATTCCCTAGCAGCGCAAATAAAATGGCCTCCTTCGCGTCAGGTAATATGCCTATTTCCATGGATGACTTTATGGTTATACTTGGAAGCAATTGTTTTAGGTGTTCCATTAATAAATGATTGTGCATCCCTCCACCACTGATATACATGGTATACACGGATTGATCCCCCACTACTTTATTTATTGCCTCACTAATGGTTTGGGCTGTAAACATATTTAATGTGGCAAGTACATCCTTATGTGATAACATGGTACCCAAGGCCATTTGCGCTTGAATAATATAGTCAAGGTTAAATAACTCTGGCCCAATGGTTTTAGGGAATGCTACCTTAAAAAACGAATCGCTTTTTAATGATTGTAATAAAGGCTCATTAATTTTTCCTGACTTTGCAATGATGCCATCCTGATCATAAGCCAATCCTTCAAAATACTTTCGCGTATATGCATCCATTAAAGTATTACCAGGACCGGTATCAGACGAAAACACTTGTGATAAACTTCCACCAGCATTTAATAATGTAAAATTGGCGATGCCTCCAATATTTAATAAAAGTCTATTTTCAGTTTCATGTGCGCACAACAAATAATCCCCATACAAGGACAATGGCGCTCCCTCACCTCCTGCAGCAATATGTTTTTGTCTAAAGTCACTTACCGTTATAATTCCTGTGGCAACAGCAATGTGATCTCCATCGCCTATTTGTAATGTAGCGGGACCAAATGCATCATTAGGATGTAAGCTTTTAGGTGCATGATAAATGGTTTGACCATGACTAGCAATTAAATCAATTGCAGTTGATTGCATCCCCCATTGCTTAAGTGCATCATTGACCATGTTTGCATGTTGTAATGCCAACCATGGATTAAGTACACATAATTGTTCTAAGGAAACTGTTTTTTGAGAAAATACAGTTAGCAACTTTTCTTTCAAATCGGGCGTATATGGCACCGTTATAAATTCATCCAGAGAAACATTGGTTGTATTCCCAGCACCGGTAATGGTACACAACGCAATATCCAATCCATCCAAGGATGTGCCACTCATTAAACCAATCACCTTTCGGGTGGGCTTATTGGCGATTTCATATAAATGTTGAATATTAGGATGCATAAACAGCTTTTGTGCAATTCATTAAAGATAGTAAATGCACTTGT
>JBEATG010000186.1:0-7352 GCA_041162035.1 Bacteroidota bacterium | reverse complement strand
GCAGCGTATTCACTATATGTTGGGTATAATTTTTTAAAATCATTAATGGCTTCTGGCGCTAATGCTTTGTTGTCAATAAAACTTTCGACATTTTTAGCGCGCGGTGTTTGTATGATTTTATTTAACGCTGCTTTTAATTCTTGTAAACCTTTATTTTTTCTTGCATCTACTGCAACTACTGGTATACCTAAATCGGCTTGTAATCCTGTAATATCTATTTTGATTCCTTTTTTTGCAGCAAGGTCATTCATGGTAAGTGCCAATACCACTGGAATTTTTAAGTCTATGATTTGACTACAAAAAAGTAAGTTTCTTTTTGAATTACTCGCATCAGCTATTAATAATATAACATCTGTTTTAACTTCGGAATCAACCCCCATCAATACTTTATAAGCCACCCATTCATCTTCTCTTTTTGGATAAAAACTATAGGTCCCCGGCAAATCAATTAAAGTGGTTGGGTAATCCCCAATATTCATCTTGCCTGTTTTTTTATCTACCGTAACACCTGGGAAATTACCTACTTTTTGGTGCAGGCCAGTGAGTGCATTAAATAGGGAGCTTTTCCCAGAATTGGGGTTCCCGACAAGTGCGATATGTAAACTGGCGTTCATGAGGGGCAAAGCTAACTTTTATGATTGGGTATAGCTTACGAAATAGGAAATTGAGAACTGCGCTAAAAATGATTAAAATCATAAGTTTGAATTTCAATTTAATCTCTATTGGGTTAATCAAGTTCAATATTAGCCCATCGCTTAATTTTCTTATTAGGTATTTGATAAATTGCTACTAATTCCTAGCTGCTTTGCTTATTTTTGTTTCACAAACAGCTATTATGCGAAATATACTCGGGGTGGTTTTTATTTTGTTGCCTTTCATTGGCATGTCCCAAAAATTAAAAAAGGCAGATAAAGTCCTAATTCAGAATGTACAAAATCATATCAAGTATTTAGCAAGTGATGAACTTGAAGGACGTCGTGCGGGTTCGGTAGGTGAGCAAAAAGCGGTCGACTATATTGTTGCACAATACCAAGCGTTGGGGATACAACCCATGGGTGTGGATGGCTATATTCAACCATTCCCAATTGATGAAGGAAAGCGTTTAACAGCAGGTTCATTTTTGAACATCAATGGTGAAGCACTTGTTTATGATAAAGAATTTATTCCTTTGTCGAATAGTGGTGCTGGTCAATTTAGTTCAAATGCAGCTATTACATTAAATGAATCAAAGCAGGTTTGGTTTAAGGATTTAAATGAAGTGTTGGATGCTGCGGTGACCAATCCGCATTTTGATTTGAATCAATGGATCATTGATTTCACAAAAGAAGTAAAAGCAAAAGGGGCTAGCGCTTTATTTTTATATAACAAAGGAACTTTTGTTGACAATATTCAATTTAATAAATTTGATACTGCCGCGTCTTTGTCTATTCCAGTGGTGTATTTTACAAGAAATGCTTGGTTGAAACATTTCAATGACGATATTGATACTTATAAAATTAATGCGAACATTGAATTTGAACACGTCACTCGAACTGCACATAATGTTGCAGCCTTTATTGATAATAAAGCCACGAATACGGTTGTTATTGGAGCCCATTTGGATCACTTAGGTTACAATGAAGATCGCAATGCATTAGATGTTAATAATGCAATTCGCAATGGTGCTGATGATAATGCAAGTGGTACAAGTGCGATCATTGAATTAGCTAAATTATTAAAGAAAAAATCACCTAAAAATAACAACTATTTAATTCTACACTTTTCGGGAGAGGAGTTAGGATTGTTTGGAAGTAAGTATTGGTTAGAGCACCCAACCTATAAGGGCAATTTAAATTATATGATTAATTTGGACATGGTAGGCAGGTACGATACTGCGCGTAAATTAACGGTAGGAGGATATGGTACTTCAACTAAGTGGGCCGATATTTTAGCAAAAACACCTACCACTTTAATTACGCATTATGACAGTGCTGGCGCGGGTCCTAGCGATCATGCGAGTTTTTATCGCAAGGATATGCCTGTGTTATTTATGTTTACTGGTAGTCATAGTGATTATCATAAAGCGACTGACGATTGGGACAAAATTAATTATTCTGGCGAAGCAGCTATCATTCAATATGTACATAACATCATTAAAAATACGGATGCTACAGGTAAGCTTGATTTTTTAAAAACACGTGAAAACTCCATGGGCAAAAGCAATAAATTTACGGTGAGTTTAGGGGTTATGCCGGACTATGCTTTTACTGGTACAGGTGTTCGTATCGAAGGGGCAACGCCAGGAAAATTAGCGGAGCGTTTGGGCTTAAAGGGAGGAGATGTATTATTACAATTGGGTGATTATAAGTTAGTAGATGTGATGAGTTATATGACTGCGCTTTCGAAATTTAAAAAAGGAGATACAACCACTTTAGTATATAAAAGAGCCGCTGATGAAGTGAAATTAAGTATTGAATTTTAACATAGCTGATGCCCTTGTTATTAACAATTGTTTTGTAAATTTATAAAGTGAGTAGTAAATTAATTTTAGATCAAGACGCGATTAACGAAAATGATTTCGAGGGTTCTCGTATCCTTGGCATTTCCGCGCCTATCAAAAATTATCAATTCTGTATTTTATTAAATCAATACATGGGTTTTGAATTTAGGTTTAATCCTGATCATGAAATTGCGTTAAAAAGAAAAAATAGAACCTACTATTTTTCCATGTATGAAGGAAATGAGCCCACTACTTCCATTCAACACTTTGTTTACCACAATCAATTTGATGGAGAATATTTATTGCCCGAACTCAAACACATGGATTTTATTTGGTGGATCAGAGGGGAGTGGATCGATGATGAAAAAGTAAATGATATTTTACAAACGGTGCGCGACATTAAAGGCGTTCAAATGGTTGCCGAGCTCACACCGGATCAAATCAAAAACAAAGGGCATTTGATTTTTGAATAATTCGCAGTAATATAACAGGCACTCAAAAGTCTGATTTTATTTTCCCGCGTAATCATGTTTCTTTCTTTAGCTATTTCTAATGTAAGATTTGATACGCAAGTACAATCCTTCTTTTATTCTTGATGGATATAAATTCTCTTATCCATTGCTGCACTGCATGTTCCGATAGGCTCGGTATATTGAATGCCTAAATCCTTTAAAATAGTTTGTACTTCCTTTAATGTATGGGGTGCTACTGCAATTAATAAGCCGCCATTGGTTTGCGGATCGGGTAATAGTTTGGTCGCTTCTTCCACATCAATGCCGTCGCCAAAAACTACGCCAGCACTGCAGGAGCTCCAATTACGCGCTGTAGCGCCAGGGATTGTTTTTTGTGCGATATAAGATCGAACTGCTGGAATGATCGGAATTTTATTATAATGTAGGGTGGCTGATAAATTACTTCCCTCCATCATCTCTGTTAAATGTCCTAGCAATCCAAAACCGGTTACATCGGTCATCGCATGAACGTCTTTTATTTTTCCCAATGCTTCTCCTGCTTTGTTAATAGTGGTTAACTGCTTTACTAAAAAATTCAAATCTTCTTCAGTTAATAAGCCTCTTTTTTGTGCAGTTGCCATGATGCCCACCCCTAATGGTTTGGTTAATATTAAAACATCACCTTGTTGCGCAGTATCATTTCTTTTTAAATTTTCAATTGCAATAATGCCATTTACCACCAAACCAAAAATGGGATCTTGACTATCAATACTATGACCGCCTGCTATCACAATACCCGCTTCAGCACAGGTTTTGCGCGCACCTTCCATTACCTTAGCTGCTTCGCTTGCAGGAAGTGAAGCGAGTGGCCAACCCAATACTGCCAAAGCAAATACAGGTTTCCCGCCCATGGCATACACATCACTAATAGCATTGGCTGCTGCAATTTGTCCAAAAGAAAATGCATCATCTACAATCGGCATAAAAAAATCGGTGGTACTGATCACTGCCGTTTTTTCATCTATTTGATAAACCGCAGCATCATCTCTACTATCATTCCCCACTAATAATTGCGGTACATTACTTTTAGCACCAACATTGTGCGCAGCTAAAATTTCAGAAAGTATGGCTGGGGAAATTTTACAACCACATCCGCCACCTTTTGAGTATTGTGTTAATTTATATTCCATTGTATTTTTTTATTCGCTAATTTTTTTAATTAATTGTATTTCCATTTTTTGCAAAGTCAACGCTTCCCCTTCGGTTAACCATAAATTTAACGATGCGCTTAATGACGCCGCTAATTTTTTTTGCATTGTTTTTACATCCCAATCCTTCCCAGTAATTTGTTTTAAAGACACTGGATTCCCCGCCTCATTTGAAAAATGGGTCTGATTGATATTCAATCCAATACCGATGACGGTCCATGTCCAATGGGCTCCACGCACCAAGTTTTCAATCAATATGCCCCCTGCCTTTCTGTCACGCCAGTAGATATCATTGGGTTTTTTAATTTTGGTCTCCTCCCCAGCATACGCCATAAAAAAAGCCTGTGCCCCAAGGGCCACCGCTGCTGATAGGCCCACCTGCTCAGTTGGAACCCAATTTTTACCCTTTTTTAGGGTGTTTAACTCTAAAATATAGGTGCAAAGTAGGTTTTCGCCCCTTTGGCTCTCCCAAATTCGGCCATGTTGCCCCTTCCCATTCGTCTGAAAATCAGTTTGGTACACACTGCCAGATAAGGCCTTTTGGGCATGAATCTGCTCCATGGCATACATATTGGTACTATCTATTTCAAACAGTTCAATAAGCGGCTCCCCTAATGTGATAATTGGTGTGGCAGGTGACAAAGAATTGCTATTTTTGTAAAGTTAGCATAGAATAATATTTAATTTATTAATCTTTAGACTAATAAAGCAATAACAAATAAATAAAAAGCATCATTGGAACATCTTACGGCATTAAAAAATCGACCAAAATCGTCGACACCTCAAATTACGCGCAACGCTAAAATATTCAAAACCATTATTAAAGCCATTCAGGATAAAAAAGGCGAAAATATCATTAGCATGGATTTAAGAAAAATTCATGAAGCAACAACCGATTTTTTTATCATTTGCGAAGCAAATAATACCACTCAATTAAAAGCGATTGCTGATAATGTGGAATACGAAGTGGAAACAAATTGTTCCGAATGGGCCTATAAGAGTGAGGGCAAAACCGCTGCGCAATGGTTGCTTATTGACTACATTAATATCGTTGTTCATATTATGCATCCTGAGTCCAGAAATTTTTATCGGTTAGAGGAAATGTGGAGTGACGCGGATACAAAAATGCATGACTTGTAAACTATTTTAATAAAAGCATTGTTATTATAAAAACAAACATTTGCTCCTGTTGAAATTAAAGCGATTTCATGAGGGGCGTTCGAAAAAATAAATATCGATTATGATTCCTGATAATAAAAAAAAGAAAGGTTCGCCGTTGGGTGATGGTCCTAAGTTGCCTAAGTTCAATATATATTGGATTTATGGTTTAATTGCGATCTCATTATTGTCTGCACGTTTTTTCCAAATGGCACCTGAAATTCGTCTTACGACTGAACAGGAATTTAAGCAAGTAATGCTTTCCAATGGGGATGTGGAGCGTATCGATTTGGTACAAAACAAGGAGTTGGTTCGTGTATATATCAAACCAGATAGTATTGGTAAAGATTTTTATGTTCAAAAATTAAAAACAAAAATTGACAAAGCCAAAGTAAAGGGCGTGCCTTTATTTGAGTTTAGTGTTACCGATTGGAATAGTTTTAATGAGCGCTTACAAAAATTTTATGAGCAAAAAGGAATTACTGAAATTCCTCAAAATACAGTGAAGGAAGGAGAGTGGTTTGGCCCAATCGCAAATACTATTTTTTCATTTGTTTTAATTATTGTGGTTTGGGTGGTATTGATGCGTAAGATGGGCGGCGGCGGAGGAAGTGGCGGTGGCCCAGGGGGTATTTTTAATGTTGGAAAATCAAAGGCTACTTTATTTGAAAAAGGCGGCACTAAGGTGAATATTACTTTTGCGGATGTTGCAGGATTAGAGGAAGCAAAGGAAGAAGTAATGGAAATTGTTGACTTTCTAAAACAACCAAAAAAATATACAGCACTCGGTGGTAAAATTCCAAAGGGTGCATTATTAATTGGCCCTCCAGGTACAGGTAAAACGTTATTAGCGAAAGCGATGGCGGGGGAAGCGCAAGTACCATTTTTTAGTTTAAGTGGATCTGATTTTGTGGAGATGTTCGTGGGTGTGGGCGCAAGTCGTGTGCGTGATTTGTTTAAACAAGCGCGAGAAAAAGCACCTTGTATTATTTTCATTGATGAGATTGATGCGATTGGTCGCGCACGTGGTAAAAATGCCATGATGAGCAATGACGAACGTGAAAATACATTGAACCAATTATTGGTGGAGATGGATGGCTTTGGTGGAGATACAGGTATTATTATTTTAGCTGCGACGAATCGTCCTGATGTATTGGATAGTGCCTTATTAAGACCAGGTCGTTTTGATCGTCAAATATCCATTGATCGTCCTGATGTTAAAGGCCGTGAGGAAATATTTAAAGTGCATTTAGGTCCCATTAAAGTTTCTGAAAATTTAGACGTGCATAAGTTGGCGGAACAAACACCAGGTTTTGCAGGGGCAGATATTGCCAATGTTTGTAATGAAGCAGCATTGATTGCAGCAAGAAAAGGAAAGACAGGTGTGGAGATGAAAGATTTTCAAGATGCCATTGATAGAGTGATTGGTGGATTAGAGAAAAAGAATAAAATTATTTCTAAGGAAGAAAAAGAAGTGATTGCATATCATGAAGCAGGTCACGCAATTTGTGGTTGGTTTTTAGAGCATGCATATCCATTATTAAAAGTAACGATTGTGCCTCGAGGTACTGCTGCATTAGGTTATGCGCAATACACACCAAAGGAGCAATACTTATATACCATTGAGCAATTAACGGATCAAATGTGTATGACTTTAGGTGGGCGTGCTGCAGAACAAATTTTCTTTGGTCGCATATCTACTGGGGCATCTAATGATTTACAACAAATCACTAAGATGGCTTATTCGATGGTGACTACTTATGGTATGAATGATAAAATTGGTAACGTGAGTTTTTACGATCCTTCTCAAGAAAATACTTTCCAAAAACCTTTTAGCGAAGAAACTGGAAAAATCATTGATGAGGAAGTACGCAAGATGATTGATGCTGCTTATCAAAGAACCTTAGGATTGCTTACCACTAAAAAAGCGGAAGTAGAAAAATTAGCAAAAGAATTATTAGACAAAGAGGTATTACATAAAAGTGATGTGGAAGCTTTAATTGGAAACCGTCCATTTGAGGAAGAAAAAGTGGTCACTTTTGATGTAGAAGAGGG
>JBEATG010000159.1:0-3108 GCA_041162035.1 Bacteroidota bacterium | reverse complement strand
GGGGTACTGCACATGCATTGTTATGCACTAAAGGTGTGGTGAATGAACCATTTGCAGTGATTAATGCAGATGATTATTATGGTGTGGATGCATTTAAGCAAGCTTTTGATTTTTTAACCACCACCTGTTCTGAAAAAATATATTGTATTTTAGGCTATGAGTTATCTAATACCTTAAGTGAAAATGGAACCGTGAGTAGGGGCGTGTGTACTTTAGATGAGGACGCCTATTTGACAAAGATCAATGAGCGTACAAAAATATTTAGAACTGCGAGTGGTCAAATAGTTTATGAAGAAGAAGGTGTTGAAACCCCCTTGGCAGAAGATACCAGAGTGAGCATGAACTTTATGTGTTTTGCACCTGGTTTTATTGATTTGTGCGAACGTGAGTTTACTTTATTTTTAGAAAAACAAGGACAGGAATTAAAGTCGGAATTTTTTATTCCTTTGGTTGCGGGCCGATTTGCGGAACTAAACTTAGGTAAAGTAAAAGTGATCGCTACGGAAGCAAAATGGTTTGGTGTCACGTATAAGGAGGATGCACCAGGCGTTAAAGCGAGTATTGATCAATTAGTAGGGGAGCAAGTGTATCCCAATAGTCTTTGGTAATAATAGGAGTGCTCAAATAAATTTAAATAGATGGAAGCGCAGTAAGATGAAATAGGAAAGGATGGTCTAATTAAATGACCTAACACTGTACATAAAGTTTTTTAAATTATCTAGTTGTGCCTTTCTATTCCTACTAGCACTGCTTGTAAACTTTGGTAATTTAATATTTATATCTTTTGTCGTTTCATTGTCTTTTAATGCATTGACAACATCAATAATCTCAGTTGATTTAACAGCAAATGCTACACCTTCTGCCAATTTTTGTCTTGTACTAATGACCCCAATTAATTCACCATTTGAATTAAAGATTGGCGCGCCAGAGTAACCAGGATTCGCGCTTATTTGTATTTGGTAGGAATTACTATCGCCTTCATAACCTGTTTGTGCACTTAAATAACCCTTACCATAAACAATATCATTATCATTACGTGGATAACCTAGGGTGAAAATTTCTTCACCTAAGTCAGTAATTTTTCGACGAATCGCGTAGGGTATGGTCTTGGGTTGTTTGTAATCCTTATCTTCTATTTTTAATAATGCAAGGTCATTATTTACATCCGTGTAAATAATAGTAGCGTTTAGTTCCTGACCTTTACTATTAATAACAATTGCGCCGTTGCCTTTTAATACATGCGCATTGGTAATGATATATCCTTTGGTGTCAATTAAAAATCCAGAACCACCACTAATTAATTTTGCATTTTCAGGAACCTTAGTTTTTACTTCATTCAATAAATGACCTTGTACTTGTTGGTTCTTTTTAATAACTTCAACTGCTTTGCTTAATTGTAATAATTGAGATCCATTTAAACTAGGGGATAAGTACATCACAATAAGGGAAGTAAAAATGGCAAAAAATCCACCAAATGAAGCGGCGATGGCAATTACTTTTTTATATTTTGTCCATAGCTGTATCACTTTGGTAGGTGCTGCTCCTGCTTCAATTGGCGCCCATTCCCCATTGGCTAATAAATTAGAAAAAACTTGGTGAGATGTTTGCGCAACATTTTTTCGTTTCGCATAGGCTTCCATTTGATCTAAAAATAGCTTGTGTTCAACGACCATTTGATCAATGTCCGCTGATTTTTGTCTGATGACATCAAATTGCGCTCTTTCCTGATCCGACAATTCGCCTGACAGGTATTTTTCAATGGTCTCTAATAATTGAATGTCTTCCATAATTAATCTCCTATATTATATTGCGCAAAAAAAAGTTTTTTAAGGCGCATCAAACATTTATATTTTTGGTTCTTGGCATTATCAGCATTTGTGTATCCAAACTGACTTGCTAGTTCCTGCATCCCTTTTTTATTTAAATAATACCCTTCTAACAAACTTTTACAGGGCTCTCCTAAACTATTTAATGCCCGATCCATAATAGCGAAAGCAGCATCTTTTTTTTCAATTTGCCCCATATCCATTTCTACAGATATGCTTTCCTCATGTGCACTTAGTGGGCTACTGTATTTGCCCATTTGCTGTAAGCGTTTTAACCACAAGTGCTTACAAATTGAAAATAGATAGGTTTTAATCTGGCAGGTAAGTACAAATGAGTCCAATTGTACTTTTTCATATAAAGCAATCATTGCTTCCTGAAAAATGTCCCTTGCGTCGTCAAAACTTCCATTGTTATTTTCTACGAAGTGCTGAATCATCGTAAAATGACTTTTATAGAGTGTTTCCACTGCTTTGGAGTCATTTTGAGCTAATCCCTTTAATAGGGCTTGTTCATTGAGTTCAGCTTTCAAGGTATTTATACGTATTTCAGGCAAAAGTAACCCAAAAAGGGTTCTTTTATATTTTTTTAGGGGGGAAGGTTACCTTTTTATCCTTTTTGTATTAAGAGTATTAATTAATTAATTTAAACCAAATTTTATGAAAAAAGTATTTGCAATCTTAGCTATCGCTGCTTTAACTGCTTGTGGTGGTGCTTCAACTGAAGCTACAACTGATACAGCTGCTGCTGCAACTGTTGACACAACTGCTGCTGTAACTGTTGACACAACAGCTGCTGCAACTGTTGATACAACTGCTGCTGCGAAATAAATAATTGAACTGTTGGTGGGTTATTTATAACCCATACTTGCCAACTAACAGTTATCGGAACAGTTTCATATGGCAAGCAATCGTAAGAGTCCCGCCGTTTCTACGGGGGGACTCATTTTTTTAGCCATTCCCCAATTTTGGGGTATTCCATTGTAAAACACTAAGAAAGCCATCTTAATAAATCTGCAATATTCAACACAACTGGTTTGTATACATCTCCTGTTTTATTTCATTTAAACCTTGCTAGCCGTTTGTAAATGAGCGAGTTGCAAAACAACTATTTGTTAGTTTTAGCTTAATTTAAAGCAAACAATTTTGTGAATTAGCCTATTTTGATTACCTTTGTGGAACGATGAAAGCAAATATTAACAATTGGTTTTACTTTTTCTTTTATTTCTACTTTAACCAAAGTAGCCGGGTAATATTTGTAAAAGCATAAACGAAATAACTAAAT
>JBEATG010000088.1:0-6745 GCA_041162035.1 Bacteroidota bacterium | reverse complement strand
CAAAATAGTCGGAGATAAAGTAGTTTAACGCTGTAAAATTATGGATATTTGGGCTACTTTTATAATCCTTCTATGAACAATGCATACCTACTGATAGGCGGTAATTTAGGCGACCGATTGGGGAACCTTAATAGCGCCATTCAAAAAATTGAATTGCATTGTGGAAAAATAATTTCCAGTTCAGCGATTTATGAAACAGCTGCCTGGGGCTTTACCGAGCAACCCCCCTTTTTTAATCAAGCTTTACAGGTTGAAACGGCTTTATCTGCCACTGAATTAATGCAACAATTACTCAGTATTGAATTATCATTAGGCAGGGAAAGATTGCTCCCTTTAGGACCAAGATCCATTGATTTAGATATCATCTACTTCAACAACGAAATAATACAAAACGACATCGTTTCTATTCCACACCCTCGCATGGAGCAACGTAACTTTGTACTCATTCCCTTAAACGAAATTGCCCCAACCTTCCTTCATCCGGTCTTACATATACCCACAAGCAGCCTATTAATGCAGTGCAAGGATGAATCGCATGTGTATAAAAAAACGACCAATTAAGCCTTCTGCTTACTATATTTGAACCGACGAATTAAGGAAATTATGAAGTATCATTTTATTGCAGTAGAAGGAAATATCGGAGCGGGAAAAACAACTTTATCGCAATTGTTATCACAACATTATAATGCGAAATTAATGTTGGAGGAATTTGCTGAAAATCCATTTTTGACAAAATTTTACGAAAATCCAAAGCAATACGCCTTTCCACTTGAATTGTTTTTTTTAGCAGAAAGATTCAAACAACAACAGGACTTAATTAAGACAGCCGATTTGTTTCAATCAGTGACTATATCAGATTATTTATTTACAAAATGCTTGTTGTTTGCCAAAGTAAATTTACCAGAAGAGGAATATAGATTATATCAAAAAATGTTTGATGTTTTTCAACAACAACTTATAACTCCAGATGTGTTAATATATTTACATGCACCTGTCAACAAGTTGCAATCCAACATTAAAAAGCGGAATCGAAAATTTGAACAATCCATCCCTGACGAGTATCTATTTAAACTACAAGAAACCTATACCAGCTATATTAAACAGCATAATATAAAAACCATTTTTGTGGACGCCAGTAATGCTGATTTTTTATACAATGAAGCACATTTCAAATTGATCACTGATGCACTTGAAAAGGATTTAGAAGAAGGGCAACATTTTATTAACCTGCCATAAAGTAACACATGCAAAGCCCAGTTAAACAATTGAATGATCCTTGGGGTGCTTTGCGCATTTCCGAGTTTAGAAATTTAATGATTGGGCGTTTTTTATTTATCATGGGCTTAAGAATGATGGGCACTTTGGTCGGCTGGTGGATTTATGAATTAACCAATGCCCCTTTCGCGATAGGACTCATCGGGTTAGCTGAAGTAATCCCAGCGGTTTCACTCGCTTTATATGCAGGCCATGTAATTGACAAAAGCGAAAAAAGAAAGCTTTTATTGAAAGGCGTTATTTTATATTGGTGCTGCGCACTTATTTTACTTTTTTTATCGATGGATATCGGGGCACTCAAATTGACTTCATTACAAATCGCCATTGGTATTTATTTTATTGTTTTTTGTACGGGTATTATTCGCTCATTTACAGGTCCCAGTTTTGGAACTATTGTTGGTGCGGTGGTACCCAAAAATTTATTACAAAATGCAACTACTTGGAGCCAAGGCATTTGGTTGAGCGCTTCCGTTTTGGGACATGCCATTGTTGGATTTATCATTGCAGGCTTTGGTCATACTGGTTCATTAATAGTCGTGGTTACCTTGGTGGGTATAGGTTATGGCTTTATTGCCATGATTAAATCAAAGCCCCCACACGCGGACGTTGTGGATCAAAAAACATTAGAAAGTGTAAAGGAAGGCCTCCGTTTTGTTTTTAATTCAAAAGAAGTATTTGGGGCTTTATCTCTTGATTTATTTGCTGTTTTATTTGGCGGCGCTGTAGCCATGATTCCCGTTTTTGCAAAAGATATTTTAAAAGTGGGACCCATTGGCTTTGGTTGGCTTAATGCGGCTTCAGATATAGGAGCGATCATTATCATTTTGATCATCACAGTATTCCCAGCGAATCGCGGTCAAGGAAAAAAATTATTACTTGCCGTGGCAGGCTTTGGGGTATGTATTATTGTTTTTGCCTTATCTAAAATATTCTGGCTCTCCTTTGTCATGTTGTTATTGAGTGGGATTCTCGATGGCTTTAGCATGATTGTCAGAGGCACTATTGTGCAACTTAAAACACCGGACCATATGCGTGGCAGGGTGATGAGTGTAAATTCCATGTTTATTAATAGCAGCAATGAATTAGGCCAATTTGAAAGTGGGGTTGCTGCAAAGGCAATGGGCGTAATACCTTCTGTGGTATTTGGTGGTGCCATGACTTTACTGGTGGTAGGAGTCACTTGGTTTAAAGCACCCGCTTTAAAGAAAATGGAATATTAATCCGAATTACAAAATGAAATGTTGGGTGAAATCTGTTTAAATAAAACAAAGCGCAACAGAAAAAGAGGATGTTAATTTTGGTTGCATCCCTATTTGCTTAGTAAGTCCTTCATTACGGAATGCACCGCAGGACAAAATTCAGCATTCTTCATGGTCACTGGTATACGTTTAAAAAAAGTATCCTCATCCGTATAAGGAAAACGCTGGCAATCGGAGGGGCGGTGTTCATAAATACTACAGGCATTGTCCTTTCCCAAAAACACGCAGGGCTTTTGTTGCAAAACATAATCTCCTTCATTATCCATGGCCAAATAGGTATCTATAAACGCTGTCTCCTTAAGCCCTAAATACTTACTGATTCTTTTAATATCCGGCATCTTGAATCGAGGGGAATAATTCTTGCAGCATCTTGCACAGTCCAAGCAATCAATTTTTTCAAAGGCAGCCTCATGCACGTCAGGCAATTGCTTCATTATTTTGCGCTTATCCTCCTTTTTTAAAAAATATTCGAGCTTTTTAAGCAGTTCTGGCGCCGGCGCCTCAAATAATTGTTCAGTAGATTTGTCCATATTGTAGGTCAAAAGTAAACCATTTATCATTCATCCACAAGCTTTCCCCATCAATTGAATCCGCCGGAGTAGACAGCAGTTTATGTAGTATCTTTGAGGCAATTTTTTAAACCACTCTATTTATGTTTGAATTGAACTCCAACAACGCCGAATTTATCCAAAGACACATTGGCCCTAATCATGATGATACGCAAAAAATGCTATCCGTAATTGGTTTAAAATCAGTGGAAGAATTGATCAGTAAAACAGTGCCTGATAATATCCGTTCAAAAAAAGCAATGGAAATTCCAGCCGGATTAACGGAGTTTGAGATGTTGCAATCATTAAAAAAAATAGGCGAAAAAAATATCGTAGCCACCAACTTTATTGGACAAGGCTATTATGGCACCATCACACCAAGTGTGATCCTTAGAAATATTTTTGAAAACCCAGGTTGGTATACCCAATACACACCCTACCAAGCCGAAATTGCACAAGGCCGATTAGAAAGTTTATTGAACTTTCAAACAATGATTACCGACTTAACAGGTATGTCCATTTCAAATGCTTCTTTATTGGACGAAGCGACTGCCGCTGCGGAAGCAATGGCTATGATTTTTAATCATGTAAATAAAGCGGAGGTTGCAACACAACCAAAATTATTTGTTGACCAATCTATTTTTACGCAAACCAAAGATGTTTTAGCAACCAGAGCAAATCCAATCGGTATTGAAATAGTGGAAGGCAATTACAATGAGACGGAAATTAACAACCAATTTTTTGGTGCCATATTGCAATACCCAAATAACAAAGGAAATATTGCCGATTACCAACAATTTATTAATCGTGTGCATGAAGCAGGCGGTTTGGTTATTTTAGTGGCTGATATTTTAGCATTAACCTTATTAAAAAGCCCAGGTGAATTAAATGCAGATGTGGCGGTAGGTAATACACAACGCTTTGGTGTTCCCATGGGATTTGGCGGACCACATGCGGCTTATTTTGCTACCAAAGATGAATTCAAACGTGGTATGCCCGGTAGATTAATTGGAGTAAGCGTAGATGCACAAGGTAACAGAGCACTTCGTATGGCGCTACAAACGCGCGAGCAACATATTAAAAGAGAAAAAGCAACTTCAAATATTTGTACGGCCCAAGCATTACTTGCAAACATGGCCGTTATGTATGCAGTATATCATGGTCCACAAGGATTGAAAAAAATTGCAACTAAAATTCATGCTTTAGCACAAAACTTAGAACAACAATTACAATCCTTAGGCATACAACAAGCCAATGAATTTTATTTTGACACTTTACATTTACATGGATTTGATAGTAGTGCATTACAAAAGTTAGCCAACGAAAAAAATATCAATTTCAATTATTTCAATGACGGTACTGTTAGCATTACTATTGACGAAACAATTTCCAATGCGCATGTACAAGAAGTGGTTGCATTATTTGAAAAATTAACTGGGAAAAAATCAACTGCAATGAATGCATCGGTGAAAAATGAAAATATTCCATCGCAATTAGTTCGCAGTTCAAGTTATTTACAACATCCTGTATTTAATATACATCATAGTGAAACACAAATGATGCGTTATATTAAACAACTAGAAAATAAGGATTTGTCCTTAAATACAAGCATGATTAGTTTGGGTAGTTGTACAATGAAATTAAATGCGGCTACTGAAATGATTCCTGTAAGCTGGCCAGCATTCAGTACCATGCACCCATTTGCACCTAGTCACCAAACTATAGGTTACCACGAGATGGCAAATGAATTAAGTGCCTACTTGTGCCAAACCACAGGTTTCACAGCATGTAGCTTACAACCCAATAGTGGCGCGCAAGGCGAATATGCTGGCTTATTAACCATTCGCAGCTATCACCAACATCACCAACAAGCGCATCGCAATATTGTATTAATTCCAGTCAGTGCACATGGCACCAACCCTGCTAGTGCGGTAATGGCCGGATTTAAAGTAGTAGTGGTTGCTTGTGATACTGCTGGAGATATTGACATGAATGATTTAAAGGAGAAAGCACTACTGCATAAAGATGCATTAGGTGCTTTAATGGTGACTTATCCATCAACCCACGGAGTATTTGAAGAAACCATTATTGATATTTGTAGTTTAATACATGAATTAGGTGGGTTAGTATATATGGATGGTGCCAACATGAATGCGCAAGTTGGATTAACAAGTCCAGGAAATATTGGCGCCGATGTTTGTCACTTAAACTTACATAAAACATTTGCAATTCCACATGGCGGCGGTGGACCAGGCATGGGCCCTATTCGCGTGAACGATAAATTAGCTCCGTTTTTACCAGGACACTCGCAACAAGGAAATGGCGCGAACGCAGTGAGCGCAGCACCATTAGGATCGGCAAGTATTTTATTAATCAGTTACGCATATATTAAAATGTTAGGCGCCGAAGGATTAGCATTATCTACTGCCTATGCAATTTTAAATGCGAATTATATGAAGGCAAGATTGGAAAAAAATTATACCATTTTATATGCAGGCAAAAATGGCACATGTGCACATGAATTCATTATCGACTTACGTCCATTTAAAGCAAGTGCTGGTATTGAAGCGGAAGATGTTGCAAAGCGTTTAATTGATTTTGGATTTCATGCACCAACAATGAGTTTCCCAGTAGCTGGTACTATTATGATTGAACCTACAGAAAGTGAAGACAAAGCCGAATTGGATCGTTTCTGTGATGCACTTATTGCCATTCATGAAGAAATTAAAGCGATTGAAAATGGCGAATTAGACAAAACAGATAATCCATTGAAAAATGCACCGCATACACAAAAAGTAATTTGTGCAGATGAATGGAATCATAAATATACCCGTCAGCAAGCGGCCTTCCCATTATATTATGTACAACATAATAAATTTTGGCCAACCGTAGCAAGGGTAAATAATACCCATGGGGACAGAAATTTAATTTGTACTTGCGAACCTGTTTCTTCCTATGCTTAATAAGTAAATACGATTTATTTATTGAATGCCTATATTAAAGCCTTCCTCCATATACAATGAGGAAGGCTTTATCATTTTAACCATTACCCGTAGCCGTATCTGCAATAGATGTTGAAAGTGTATTGTTATTTAACATAAACTCATATAGGGAAATAATTTTTTCTTTATCTTTTAAAACAAAATGCATTTTTTCAAGGTCTTCTTCTAAAATTTTTAGTTTGCCATTCTCCATGAGGTAGTTGGTACTAAATTGACCTGCTTGCCCCTGATCGCCCACCCAGTCAGCACAAATCATTTCCCCTTCCCCAATCAATACCCATAGAATATTTAAATCGGGATAGTGCTCGTGAATTTTAATTAAAATATCCGAACCTACTGAGCCTAGATGCCTAAGTTGTTTTGAAAAATAACCATTGGATAGTTTGATTTTCTTTTCAAAAGAATACGGATTAATGTTTCTAAATTTTAGATACATGGCAATGCGTTCAATAGGTTTCATATGCTTTTAGTTTAATGATGAAATGCCTGATAAAATATTTATCGACTTCTTTCTTAAACCAAAGTAGTATTATAAAATATTGACACCTGAATTCTTATGCCTCAAAAAATATAGGCAAGAATATTTGAGGCGTAGGCCTTTTCGGAAAATAAATGAAGAAATCGCTTACGCCTGCTGCTTTTCAGATAGCTCAAGCCATCT
>JBEATG010000083.1:0-5093 GCA_041162035.1 Bacteroidota bacterium | reverse complement strand
CCCATGCATTCATTCTTTTCCATAAGTCGATGGTTGCAGCATCGCCTTGTTCCCATAATAACAACATGGCTTGAGCACCTTTCGAAATAGGAGCTTCCTTTTCAGCAGTTTCTAGTAACATACCACCAGCAACTAATTCAGCAACCTCTGCTTTAAAGGCATCATTATATTTGACATAGTAGTCGCCTACAAAATGATCTCCTTTTTGATGGGTATCGGCAGGGGTTGCACCATTTGCAAATTTTTGCCAAGCAATCATGCTTTTGCAAATATGAATACCGCGATCATTTACAATACATGTTTTAAATACTTCATGTCCTTGTAATTTTAATATCTCAGCGATACTCCATCCTAAAAAATTATTTCTTAAATGTCCTAAGTGTAATGGCTTGTTTGTATTGGGGGAGGAATACTCCACCATAATTTTTTGTTTGTGTTCAGTAGCGGGTACTAATTGATTTGG
Source organism: Bacteroidota bacterium (assembly GCA_041162035.1). Lineage (GTDB taxonomy): Bacteria > Bacteroidota > Bacteroidia > Chitinophagales > Chitinophagaceae > Sediminibacterium. The sequence goes on along the minus strand of JBEATG010000083.1, from coordinate 4,630 downwards.
ATCAGTACTTTTGATAAAATCAAACCAATAATCATTACTGATCGTGAAGTTTAAAAAACCTTTGACAATATTAAATTGGGTAAGTATTCCTGGCATATCAGCCATCATTGCAGCACCTAGTTCATTTCCTAAATCATCTGGGCTTTTCCCTAATTGTTTCACAAATGCAAATAACACAATAGTATAATCACCTTCAATTTCAGGCTTGGTTGCATTCACCAATACTTGATCTGCTGGTATATTTACACCATATAATGTATGAATACATTTGGAAGTGGACTGCTTTAAATTAGTTATCAAATTCATAAAGTAGGGTTGCCTCCTACAAAAGTAATTAATTAAGATTACCTTTGTGCATACATGTTAAAACTGCATGAAATAATTAGTAAAATCATTCTTAATTTGATTGATTGGGTTTACCCGGTTTTTCAAAAAGTAATGCCATTGCAAACATTTAGATATGCTGCCTGTGGCGGTGCCAATACCGTACTTGATATCTTATTGTTTTTTGTTTCCTATAATTACATTTTACACATGGAGATTATTCGGGTTGGTGGATTAAGTATTAGCCCCCATATTGCGTCTTTTATCATCAGTTTTTGTATCACTTTTCCCATCGGTTTTTATTTAAGTAGGTATGTGGTATTTCAGGAAACCACGGTGCCTAAAAGGAAGCAGCTGATGAAGTACTTTTTTGTGGTTTTTGGATGTATCATTTTAAACTATATCTTTTTGAAATTATTTGTTGATTTTTTTGGTTGGTATCCAACTTTAGCCAAGATAGTTACCACCTTTTTTGTGGTCATTTTTAGCTATACCAGCCAAAAAAACTTCACTTTCAAGTCAGTTGGGGCTAAAAGCTAATCTGCTTAAATCCCTTATTTTTTGTACCCAATAACTGACTTTTCTGCCTCTTTATTTTAATAATATGCCATTTCAGAGCATTAATTAGGCTGATTTTCTGCCATTTATGACAAATTTGCACCTATCTGCCAATGGCATAATGATTGTCAATAATAGAGTAATTAAACATTGAAAATCAAGCATTATGGGAAAAATAATAGGAATTGACTTAGGTACCACAAATAGTTGCGTATCAGTTATGGAAGGTGGCGAACCAGTAGTTATCGCCAATGACGAAGGACGTAGAACTACGCCATCGGTTGTCGCGTTTTTGAAAAATGGGGAGCGTAAAGTAGGAGATCCTGCTAAGCGTCAAGCCATCACTAATCCTGAAAACACGATTTCAAGTGTGAAGCGTTTTATGGGTCGTCGTTTTAATGAAATTTCTGAAGAGAAGAGTCACTGGAGCTATAAAATAGTACAAGGTGAAAATGATACAGTGCGTGTAGCGATCGATGATCGTATGTATACCCCTCAAGAAATTTCAGCAATGGTTTTACAAAAAATGAAAAAAACTGCTGAAGATTATTTGGGTACAGAAGTAACAGATGCGGTCATTACCGTACCTGCTTATTTTAATGATGCACAACGTCAAGCAACTAAAGAGGCTGGCGAAATTGCTGGCTTAAATGTTCGCAGAATTGTAAACGAGCCAACTGCTGCTGCATTGGCTTATGGTTTAGATAAAAAAAATATTGAACAAAAAATTGCGGTATTCGATTTAGGTGGTGGAACTTTTGATATTTCTATCTTGGATTTAGGAGATGGTGTATTTGAAGTAAAATCAACGAATGGTGATACGCATTTGGGTGGTGATGATTTTGATAAAGTGATCATGGACTTTTTAGCGGATGAGTTTAAAAAACAAGAGGCGATTGATTTAAGAAAGGATCCAATGGCTTTACAAAGATTAAAGGAAGCTGCTGAAAAAGCGAAAGTGGAATTAAGTTCATCTTCTGAGACTGAAATCAATTTACCTTATATCACTGCAGTGGACGGCGTTCCTAAGCACTTGGTTTTAAAATTATCAAGAGCGAAGTTTGAATCATTAGCGGATAATTTATTTGCAAGATGTTTGAAGCCTTGTGAAACTGCATTAAAAGATGCAGGTTATGCAACCTCTCAAATTGATGAAGTTATATTAGTGGGTGGTTCTTCAAGAATCCCTAAAGTTCAGGAGTTGGTTGAAAAATTCTTTGGTAAAAAACCAAACCGTTCCGTAAACCCAGATGAAGTGGTTGCGATTGGTGCTGGTATACAAGGTGGTGTTTTGACTGGAGATGTAAAAGATGTATTGTTATTAGATGTAACGCCATTGAACTTAGGTATTGAAACAATGGGCGGTGTAATGACAACCATGATTTCTTCCAACACAACCATTCCAACAAAAAAGATGGAAGTTTATTCAACAGCGAGCGACAATCAACCAGGAGTGCAAATTCATGTTATTCAAGGTGAGCGTCCAATGGCTGCTCAAAATAAAAGTTTGGGTATGTTTAACTTGGATGGTATTCCACCAGCACCAAGAGGCGTTCCTCAAATTGAAGTTACTTTTGACATTGATGCAAACGGTATCTTAAATGTAAGTGCAAAAGACAAAGGAACTGGTAAGGAACAAAAAATCAGAATTGAAGCGGGTAGTGGTTTGACTAAGGAAGAAATTGAAAAAATGAAAGCCGAAGCAAAAGCCAACGAAGCAAGTGATAAAATTGAAAAAGATAGAGTTGAAAAATTGAATGAAGCGGATAGCTTAATTTTCCAAACAGAAAAACAATTGAAGGAATTTGGTGACAAAATCCCAGCTGATAAAAAAGCGCCAATTGAAACTGCATTAGAAACATTAAAAGTAGCGCATCAAGCACAGGATATTACACAAGTGGAAGCTGCTTTAGTTGCTATGAATACAGCATGGACTGCTGCAAGTGAAGATATTTACAAAGCACAAGCAGCGGGTGCAGGTGGGCCTGAAGCAGGTGCGCCAGGAGCTGACGGTGGTCAAGCAAATGGTGGTGCGAGCAACGATACTGTGGAAGATGCACAGTTTGAGGAAGTGAAATAAACCACTTTTTTTATTAAAGAATAGTCGTGGAATAATAAGTTTATGTTAAGCCCTTTCAGTAAAAACTGGGAGGGCTTTTTGGTTCATATATATTGTTGTACTTTCGCGCCACATTATTCATATATGAAGCGAATTGAAAGACATCGAGCAATTTTAGGGGTGGACGATAAAGCTACCTTAAGTGACTTAAAAAAAGTATATCGTAAGATTATGATGGAATGGCATCCTGATAAGTTTCAGGACAGTGAGGAGGCTAAAAAAGAAGCGGAAATTAAGTCGGCTAAATTAATTGCATCTTACCATTTTTTAGTGAGCGTGCATAAAGAAACACATGAAGCTACTTTTGCAGAATATTCTAAAACAATTTCCGAAGCCAGTATGGATGATTTTGAATTTAAGTCTGAAATTTTACGGGTTGTATTTTCAGATGGCAATGAATATGAGTACTACGGAGTGCCCAAAGCGATTTATGTAAAATTGGTCAATTCAGATACCCCAGATCGTTTTGCAAGACGACATATCTACGAAAATTATTTGTATCGTAGTACTAGTAAAATTGTTGGAGGGAATTAGATTTTACGGCGGTTTTCATCAACATATTGCTATTATTTTTTCGTTTTTTGTAACCAAATAGGCGGTTAATTTAGTAATTTTACAATACACATTTATTTAAACAATATAACGATATGGAAAATAACACAAATAATTCAGGTGAGGCAAAATGTCCTTATACAGGGCCTGCTGCAGTTGCGGGTAAACAAGAAGGAGCAGGAAATGGTACGAGAAACCAAGACTGGTGGCCAAGGCAATTAAAATTAAATATTCTTCGTCAGCATTCTGACTTGTCCAATCCAATGGAAGCGTCATTTAATTATGCAAAGGAATTTGCATCATTGGATTTAAAGGCAGTAAAAAAAGACATCGTTGATTTAATGACCAATTCTCAAGAGTGGTGGCCTGCAGATTATGGTCATTACGGACCTTTCTTTATCCGTATGGCTTGGCATAGTGCGGGAACCTATCGTACCACAGATGGACGCGGTGGCGGCGGAGCGGGTATGCAAAGATTTGCACCTTTAAATAGCTGGCCTGATAATACAAATTTAGATAAAGCACGTTTATTATTATGGCCTATCAAAAAGAAGTATGGTCAAAAATTATCTTGGGCTGATTTAATGATACTAGCAGGTAACTGTGCATTGGAATCAATGGGTTTCAAAACTTTTGGTTTTGCTGGTGGAAGAGCAGATGTTTGGGAGCCACAAGAAGATGTGTATTGGGGAAATGAAAGAGAGTGGTTAGGAGATAAAAGATATACGGGAGATCGTGATTTAGAAAATCCATTGGCTGCGGTGCAAATGGGTTTAATCTATGTGAATCCAGAAGGGCCAAATGGCAATCCTGATCCGATTGCCTCAGCGCGTGATATTAGAGAAACTTTTGCGCGTATGGCAATGAATGATGAAGAAACAGTTGCATTAATTGCAGGTGGACACACATTTGGTAAAACACATGGCGCCGCAGATCCAAACATGTATGTAGGTAAGGAACCTGCAGCAGCAGATATTGCAGAGCAAGGACAAGGTTGGAAGAATACTTTTGGAACAGGTAATGGTGTATATACCATCACGTCTGGTTTAGAAGGTGCTTGGACAACCACACCAACAC
>JBEATG010000032.1:0-3484 GCA_041162035.1 Bacteroidota bacterium | reverse complement strand
GTTTTAGCACTGCTGTAAGCGACCACCTGTGTAATACCAAAAAGTGCTGCCATGGAACTAATACTTATTACCGAACCTTTTTCTCGAGGCATCATATATTTTAATACGGTTCGAGTGAGTGCAAAAACACTATTAATATTAGTATCCATGACCATTTGAAATTCAGCATCTGTTACCTCAATGGAAGGTTTTTTATTGTGAATACCCGCATTATTGACTAAAATTTCAATCGGCCCTACTTCCTTTTCAATGGTCTCTACCAATTTTTCATGCGTATCTTTTTGCGTTACATCATTTACATAAATAAAGCAGTGATCGCCTAGTGCTAATTTCGCAGCTTCCAATTTAGTAATATTTCGACCTGTAATAGCGACCTTTGCGCCAAGCGCAATATATGCAGCAGCAATGCCCAAGCCAATTCCAGACCCACCCCCAGTGATTAGGGCCACCTTATTGGTTAATTCAAATTTATCTTTCATTGTAAATATTTAAAGTAATAAAATTATAAAGTTAAAAATACTTCAGCTGCTATTTTGATTGCATGATCAACCTCTTCTTCGGTATGTACTGCACTAATATACCAAAGTCCGCGTCCAATAACTCTGATTTTACTATTATGCATTCCAGCAATAAATTTTGCCAATTTTGCTTTGTCACTTGAAAAGGTATCTCTATAATCCTTAAATGATGTAAGTTCTGTAAAAGCAAGAATAAACATTGGGCCAGGTCCTTGTACAAGTACTTTTTGATTTGCTAATGCAGCTGCTTTTCTTAATCCATTCATCAATTTATTGCCTAACATAAACATGCGTTCATAAGGTTGCTCCTGTTCCAAAACTGAAATAGTAGCAAGTGCAGCTGCAACCGTTGGATTACTTGAATTCATTGTGCCTGCATGTATTACTTTTGATTCTTCTATCAATGACATCCATTCCCTTTTGCCTACAATTGCGCTAATTGGATAACCACTTCCTAAAGCTTTTGCAAAAATTGAAATATCCGGCACGATATTAAAATATTGTTGTGCGCCTCCCAAACTAATTCTAAAACCAGTAATCACCTCGTCAAGTATAAATGCACTGTTATATTTATCGCAAATGGATCTTATCCCTTCTAAGAAACCTTGTGCAGGTAAAATACAACCATTATTACACATGATTGGCTCAGTTATAATAGCCGCAATCTCGTGATGCATTTCTGACATTGTCTTTTCTAACAAAGCAAGATCATTCCATGGTAAAACAATAAATTCATCTTTCGATTCAGCTGAAATACCCTGACTCCAAGGGTAAATATTAGGTGAGGTTCTATCCCCTAAAGCTTCTAAAGAGGGACTTGATAAACCCCAGGCTACATTGTCAAGCCAGCCATGATAATGGCCTTCAAATCTTATGAATTTCTTCTTCCCTGTTTTTGCCCTCGCTACACGAAATGCAGTTTGAACCGCCTCAGAACCATCTAAGCAAAAACGTAAAAGTTCCGCACTAGGTATAATTTCATTTAATTTTTCAGCAAGCTCTATCTCTTTAATATGTTGTCCTGCAAACATTTGACCTTGTTTTGAATATGCTTCTATGGCAGATAATACACTAGGATGTGAATGTCCTAAAATCATAGGTCCCTGACTCAAAGTAAAATCAAGGTATTCATTTCCATCTACATCATATATTTTACTTCCTTGTGCATGTGTGTAAAAAATAGCATGCGGATGATTGTACTTTCTAAATTCAGAACATACTCCGCCCGCTATTACTTTTTTGGCACGTTCCAAAAGAAGCGCAGAATTAGCATAAGATATTTCAGACATAATTTATATTATTTAAATGATTAAAGTTATTCGGTTTCAAATGGAAATAAAGGAGCCCTTCTTTTTTGGTAGGTTAATTTAGTGACATCTGCTTGCGTCACCCCAGGCGTATTCATTTGAATAACGTTTTTGCAAACTTCAGCATATGCTGCGATAGGGGCATTCACTCCTTTGGCAATGATGGCATTGAATGAGCTCGGATCAATATGAAAGGCTGTCAGTTGTACCAAACTATAGGGTGCTATTCTTAATGAGGTAAGCATTACAATATCCTGATTGTTTGTTTTTACGATGGCAATATTTCCCATATCAAAATGAATTTGTCCGCCGTGCCTTGGTTTGTGTTCATCAAACTTTCCATGTCCCTTCCAAACTAAGGTAATTTGTCTTTTCCTTATTTCATTTTTTTCATGGCTTGCACCAAATTGAATCTCAACGGATGCCCCCATCTCGATACCCATCAACGTATTGACACATACTGGATCATAAATACAGATGAATGTATTTTTTATTCCGGCATCTTCTAATTGGTCAAGTAAATAAACACTATTGCCAGGTGCGCCACCACCTACATTATCACCCATATCTAATAATAAAACAGGCTTTTCAATAGTATTCACTTTATAAATTAAGGAAGCTATTTCATGTTTGGTCCCAACAAATAAAGCTTTGTTGGAAATCATATAATTTTCAATCTTTTTAATGGCTATATCTCCTATCTCCCGATCCCCATTTGATATTACAATAAGTGAAGCGCCCATTTCATATACATCGGCATAAGGGAATCCGAGTAAAATACTAGCCGAAAGGATCCCATCCATTTTACAAATTTCAGCAGATAGTTGTAACAAATATTTATATGGATTTTCTCCAGAAAATTGCTGCTCTATACTTATGATCAGTGGCAGTGAAGAAAAAATTTGAATAGGTTTGATCTTACCAAGGAGTAAATCAACCATAATACTTGCAGCTTCCTTACCTGCATCTCTTTGATCAATGTGCGGATTTGTTTTATAAGCAACAAGTGCATCTGTTGAATGAATCATTAGCTGACTAACATTTGCATGTGGATCGAGTGTTCCAATAATTGGTATTTCATCGCCAATAGTTGCTCTCAATTGACTAAGCCAGTAACCATCCATGTCATCATATGCTTCGCAAACACCCGCGCCATGCGGTACTACAAGGCAACCATCCAATGGAAGTTGTTGTTTAATCCTTGTCAAAGCCTCGTTTAAAAGAAAATCAAAAGCTTCCTTAGTCACCTTACCACCAGGCGTAGCTTCAGCATAAAGTATGGGAACAATTTCTATTTCGTTTGTTTCTAACACTTCAATCATCCCGCCCAATTCATGAAATGAATTTTTATATTGTAATATTAGGTCATTGTCAAAAAGTAAACGGCTTTCCTTAAATTTATTAAGTGTCGTAGGGTCAATTACGAAGGTGTTTGATTCATGAACAATACCTAATAATGCAACCCTCATAATTTTTTAATTTATACCTTTTTATACAGTGATGATTAGTGCATCATCCACCCGCCATCTATATTAATTGATTGTCCAGTAATCAAATCGCTATCAGAGGAAGCCAGAAATAAAAAACTTCCTTCTATATCGGTCGTCTGAATTCTTTGCGGTATAGCTTGAATATCCATTAACATATTCGTTGCTTTTT
>JBEATG010000014.1:0-8429 GCA_041162035.1 Bacteroidota bacterium | reverse complement strand
GGGAAACCGAAATATCATTCTTTGTTTTATTTTTTATTGAAAAGGAATAGATCGTACAAGGAAGTCCAGAATTTTTTTCATCTAATGGAATAAAAGGAGAAAAAATATCTGCTGTAATATCCAAACCTAAACTATGATCAATATAATGAAGCTTTGCCATTGGATAGGTGGCTTCGAATAAAATTTCATCCCAATCCGCCGCTTCTAATTTTTTTATGATTGTATTTTTTCCATCTACAATTTTAAAAGCAAAACCTTGTTCAATGGGTCTGATATCTTTTGCAGGTTGTACATACGCGGATCCATCTTGCGGCCTTACTTTTTTTCCAACATGTAAATCCGATTCCCAATCAATGGTTTTGGGATCAATCCCATTTTGATTTTCATTAAAAATATCCCATAACCAAAGTCTACCATCACCACCTAGGTATACAGTACCTGTGAAAATACCACCAATAGGCATCCCAATATACTGTAACTCATTTTTTGTTTTTTTATAAGTGGTCACAAATCCCCGATGATACAAGGACTTGATCCACTCCGGATTTAATTTTTTATCAATGGGTATATTATGCAATAGTGGCGATTGCACAAATGGACCCGCGATTGCTTTTAAAGGAGCATGGTAGATGCCTGCAGTTAAGAGTCCTGAATTTTGAATAAACTTTCTTCTTTCCATGATAACTAATTAAATATTTCTCTTTTTTATTGTTGCGTATGGCCCTGCTTATAATGATTTAATAAGGCATCCCCTCCAAAATCATTTTTTAAATCTCTTATAACAGAGTGAATATGATTTGCATTGTTTTGTGTATTATCATATTCAATTATAAAAGTGGGGCCTTGTACGCGATAATAAGTAGGGCTGCCTACTTGATTAATGGTAGTTCCTGCCCAAGCAAATAAAATATTATCTAAACCAGCAGCTTGTATATCCTTCAACATACTTTCAGCAAATAAATGGGTATACCTATTTACATATACTTTAATTAATTTCAATACCAAGGCTTGTTGTGTTTCATTTAATTCTGTATACTTAAGTCCAAGTTTCGAATTTATAGCTGCACTTCTTTTATCAAAGGTCAATATATCCTTATACGCAATGGTATCAATAATTGCTTTTCGTAATTGCGCTGCGTCTAATGAATTAAGTACCTGAAATCCCTCCTCAGTTTCTTCTTTTAAAATTTCTTTCCCTTTTTTGGATCCTGTTAATACTACTGCAGGATTAGATCCCATAAATCCAGGTGTGCCAGAAACAATCATTTTTTTATCAAATGAAAAATTGTAAGAAATATGATGTCCTTCAAAGCGCCATCCCCAAATTGTTTTATTAGACGGAATCCCGAAAATAGAAAAATGATAATTGCCTGGATCACGGTATTTGTCTTCTGGCTTTCTGTTTTCAATTTCTTTTAAAACTACTTCCATCGCGACAATATCGGTTGCTTTTTTATAAGCCATTTCGCTTAAACAGGCGCGCAATAATGCAAGCCCCGCATCGGTTTGCTGCGCATTCATTTCATTGAATGTAATGCCTTTTCTTACGAATGGGACAAAATGAAAATTATACCGCTCTTCACTGTCAAATGGAAATAAAGTTCCTGTTTTTTGTTCAGCACTTAATAAATCAATAAAGTTATTAGCTTTTTTTACTACGTCCTGCGCGTTCCCTATAAAAACAATTAAACAAATGTTTACAATCGTCAAAAATACTTTTTTCATTTTAATTTATTTACGGATAATCTATATGTTAATATTAATCAATTTTAAGCCGGCATGGCTTAATTACTTTTTTCTTTTATTTGCTTTAACAATAATTCCAACGCTGCTACTTTTTCAGGATACTGATTTGCCAAATTATTTTTTTCGCCAATGTCATCTTTCAAATTGTATAATTGAGCAATAGCTGCATTCCCGGTTTCAATATTGGTGGCATAGGTCATGGCTTTCCCATTGGAAGGCGCTATGTATTTCCAGTCACCACTTACGATGGCTAAAGTTCCCGCATGTTCGATATAGGTATTGCGCCCTTGATTGGTTTTACCTAATAATGCACTCATGTGATTCTCACTATCTATCGCATCCCCACTAGGAATTTTTAATTTAAAATAATTGGCAAAAGATGCTAGTAAATCTATCTGGCTCACCAATGCAGTTGATACCTTATGTTGTATGGTGCCTGGCCAACTTACAATAAAAGGCACCCGATTACCACCCTCAAAAATGCTAGACTTGCCGCCGCGTAAAGGACCCAGCGGCGTGTGGCCATTTAATTCAGTGATAGAACCATCTATATATCCATCATTTAAAACTGGGCCATTGTCGCTCGAAAAAATAATCATAGTATTTTTCTCAATGCCTAATGCTTTTAGTTTACTTACAATTTCACCAACAATCCAATCCAATTGTAAAATAGCATCCCCCCTAAAACCCAGGCCACTCTTGCCTTTAAACATAGTAGCTGGCATACGAGGTACATGTGGTTCCGTGGAAGCATAATATAAAAAGAAGGGTTTACTTTTATTTCCTTCTATAAATTCTTTCGCCTTTTCTAAAAAGGTAAATGAAAGTTCTTCATCTGTCCATCTAGCCGTTTTTCCTCCTGTCATGTAACCAATACGCCCAATATTATTGACAATGGTTTGATCATGTCCCTGTATTGGATCGGTATGCATTTTTAATAATTCAGGATGTTCCTTGCCTGTAGGATCATTACCTATTTTTTCTTTGTAGCTAACTTTAATAGGATCATTTAAATCTAAACCGACTACATGACCATTTTCAATAAAAACAGTAGGCACCCTATCTGCAGTTGCAGGAAAAATATAAGAAAAATTAAACCCTACTTCATTGGGCCCTGGTTTTATGGTTGCATTCCAATTTTTTTGAACTGCTTCGCCTAAACCTAAATGCCACTTCCCAACAATGCCCGTTTGATAACCTGCTTGTTGAAAAACCAATGGCAATGTGGTTTTATTTGCTGGAATAATTAAGGCAGCATCCCCAGGTAAAATTCCAGTCCCTTCCTGACGCCAAGGATATCTTCCGGTCATTAATGCATAACGCGAAGGAGTACAGGTAGCCGAGGTAGTGTGGCCATTACTAAAAACAATGCCTTGATTTGCTAGTTGATCAATGTTTGGGGTATTTAATTTTGTTGCCCCGTTATAACTCACATCCCCATAACCCAAATCATCTGCATAAATATAAATTACATTCGGTTTTTGCTGTGAAAAAGCAAAATGCGCGATGAATAAAGTAATAAATATAATTCTGAGTTTTTTCATAAGTGAGTCTTTTAATGCTAATTGCTAATATAAGTGTAGCAATAGGAAATGGCGGTTTGGGTAAATATTCTTTGCCTTATTACTTTTGCGCGCTTAATTACATGAAATAAATTTAACGAAAATTGAGTAAGAATAGGGAATTTGTGGTCATATATAATAGATCCATATTGATCAACCCGTCCAATGCAATGCAATGTATTAATCCTCTTATAACAATAACGGAATGCGTGTTCCATTTCCCGAATTTGGAACATTTGGCAAAAAAAGGTAGCTATCACCTAAGATGCAAGGAACTGCTTTTGGTGTAATATATTTCCATCTACGCTATAGTGCGTGAATTGGATATTTGGGATATCATTTTGTCTATTCGCTTGAATATTTAAAAATCCACCCACGATGTTTAGGTATTCATGCTCCCGGTATACCTCGTCCTTTTTCCAACCACCAGCATGTTCATCACTTGCAGGACCACAAGCAAATTCATAAGTACCTGTTTTTAAATGCTTTGAAACATATTGCCAATGGCGATCACCACAAACAACAAATGTATTTTTATCCCCTTGAATAAAACCGCGAATTTCATCCCCCTCAAAAATAAAATTGGAGTTAGCGTGGTTATCTTTTTTTTGAGGTCGGTCGGGACCAATGATGGGCGTAGGAGAAATTAATATTTTAAATGTTGCATCCGATGATTTGTAAGTTTCCTTAAACCATGCCATTTGTTCTTTACCCCAGATTGTTTTATCTGGGCCATCGGGCATTTCATTGGGCATACGGTAATCTCGGCCATCAAATAACCAAATTTGTACATCCTTACCCCACCTGAATGTGCGATATGATTTTTCGCTATGAGGTACTTGCTGATTAAACAATGCTGCGCCTTGCTTAAATGTAAAGTCCCCCATAAATTTGGTTTTAGTTGCAGCGTGACAATCATTCATCCAGGTATCATGATCATCCTTCATAAAATAGCAGGGGACATTTTGATAAAATGCAACATTATTTGGAAGGCTATTCATTTTTTGCCAATTCCATTTTGCAAGATCTAAATTTTTTGCAATTTGATCATGATATAAAACATCGCCAGTATGTACTAAAAATTGCGGATTCAATTTTTGCATTTCCTTAAATATCTTAAAACCGCCATTCATTGGATCATCTTGGTGTGAGTATTCATGGCAAGTGGTGACCATAAAATTAATAGGTGCCACTTTTTCATTTTTGGGTGCAGTACTAAAGTTACCCTCCATTATCTTAATGCCCTTAGTATTCGTTTTTCCTAACACATTTATTTCATACTTGGTATTTGCTTCAAGTGGGTAAAGATTAAATTGTGTAGCATAATCCGTTTCCGTAGTAACTTGTATCCACTTAGTTGCTTGCCATTCCGTTGTTCCTATGGGGCGATATTTAATACTTATTTGACCAGCAATTCCGGGCACTGCACCATCTAATGTTTGCAGGGTATGTCCATCAGGCATGACTACTTTAACATTTTTATCAGGCCTACCCATTTTATATTTTTTATCAAAATAAGCTGTGTCATGCCACTCGTTCACTGCGTCATCCCAATACAGAATCGTTGGATGAATACCGGTATCTTTTACACGTGATTCATTTACAGTAAGTCGCGCCCACACTATAGCTGATGTAGCAGTAATTTCGCCAATCTTTATCCCAGTTGTAAAAAAAGGGGTGTCTAAAACTGATAAATTTTTCATTACAGGAAATGCTGCAATCATCCCCACTGAACTTTGTATGATAAACTTTCTTCTTTTCATATTTGTATAAAATGTGTGGCAATGTAATTTGGATTTAATTTCTACTCCCACCGATTTTGTAATCTATTTTTTCTTTGTAAATTTTTTATAATTGATAAATAAGACAATTAAAATAATTGCTAATCCAAAAAACTCCCTTGATTCCTCAATCCAGGGTTTTTCGGCCTTCATGGTAGCTGCGATATTTGCAGCATCATGAAAACGCAACCAATCCACAACCCCATTTTGATCTAGTAATTTATATACTGCATACAGACTGAAAAATATAAATCCTCCGGTGTATGCATTTTTATAAAATTTTTCACGCGCAGCTAAAAAGCAAAGTACTCCGGGATAAAGATAAATAGGAATCCATAAATAAGGATCTGGGTCATTATATTGCACAACAGCAAATAATATAAAAATGACAACAAATAATTGATTAAAGCGTTTCATATAAAATATATTTTATGTAATGATTTTTTTTAATGTAACGGCCAAATTAATAAACCCTAAAAGTCAATAAAGGTAAGTAATACAACTATTTTATATGGCACCTATTTTACTAAAGCAATTTAAGACAATTTAGATGATTATAGATTGACTGAAGCCTTAAATATGATGGAATATATTTGAAAAATCTTGTATATTAATTCCATTAAAACAATTATATTTGATAGTGAAGCTTAAACTTATAAAATACATGAAAAAAGCAAAGTTGCTGTTGGCCATTTTTGGACTATCCATGCTGACATTTCAATGTGTTGCTCAAAATAGTATTACCAACAATCCCATAAAAATTGGAGAATTATTGGTGGCGCGCTCCGATTTTAGTACACAAATGAAATGGGCCGATTCCCGAAAAGCTTGCGAAAAATTAAAAGGTGGTTGGAGATTACCTAATAGAGCAGAATTAAATTTTTTATATCTCAATAAAGATAAGATTCCAGGCTTAAATGGAAAATACTACTGGAGCATTGATCAAAGTATCGAGAACCATGCTTGGCTTCAATTTTTTAATGATGGAACCCAAGATGATTATCTCAAGTATACCAAGTGCTGGGTACGTCCTGTGAAAATTTATGAATTATCTAAATAAAATTACAGACCCGGTTTTTCTAGTATTTTTTAATTCACTCGTTAAGGGATCAATATAGTTATACTCCAACAAATAACTATAACCATCCATCTCCTGCAATAGTCCACTTGGATCACGTCCATCCCAACCTTTATTTTTATCATTGGTTTGGAACATTAACTTGCCCCATCTATTAAATATCCTAAAATTAAACTCAGTACCTATACCCAAACTATATTCTACTTTTAAAACATCATTCAACCCATCGTTGTTTGGGGTAAACGCATTGGGTACATTCGCATACACTTCGGTGGATACAATAATTTCATATTCGTCCGTAACTGAACATGAAGTAATTGTATCTGTTCTAGTTAATGTATAGTCCGTGGATTTATCACCATTGAATATTGGATTTGGATTATTCGGATTATCTAAAAATGTGGCAGGATTCCATTTATATTGCACATAACCAGGATCCGTTTTAGTCACCACATTAAATGGTTGCTTGGCAAGGAAAAAATATTTAAAAGTCGTTGGCTTAATTGCAGCTACTACTTTTAATGCAGTTCCAATGACTTGATAATTATATTTAGGACAAAAATCATTGGTCACATTCAATTTTATTTTATAATCCCCCTTCGCCATATATTTATGACTTGCTGGATTGGCTTTTAAATATTTAAAGCCGTCACCAAAATCCCAATTATAATACACACTGTATTGATCCACCGCATTTGTATTTACAATGAGTGGAACACCAATACAAATATTAGGCACATGCGTGAATGTATATTTTGTAATATTGATGGGAAAAACTTTTTTACCTACAGTAGCCAATGAATTACACTTGCCATCATTCACAGTTAGTTTATACCAACCTGGGGTATTATTTGTGATGCTATTGATTGGTAAGGTACTTATTAGTGTATCGTTTCGATACCAGCTATAAGTGCTTATAGGACCATTGTCATATGCCTTACCCGCTCCTGCTAAATTAATCGCGTCTCCATTACATATGACACTATCTCCTGGTAAAATTTCAGCGGTAGGAATGTCAATAACAGGTATTGAAAAATGATTATTGTAGGGATAAACACAATTTTTACGATCTGTTACCTGTAATGATACTTGTGCAGTTCCAGCCAATAGCCCTTTTATATTGCCACCGCTAATACTTGCACTCGTATTGGTAGAAGTATATAAATATTTAAAATCAGCAAGCCCGCCACTGGTAGTTGTATTTAAAAGTAAACTATCCATTAAACATAAATAGTTTTTAGCGGTTTGTATGATCGGTGTTTCCGGAGGCGGAACAAGGCTGATATCTTTTTTAGCTGCGATAAAACAAGTGCCTCCTGAATAAGCCGTAAGTGTTATTGGATAATTTAATTTTAAATTATTCGGTGCTGAAATGTTTGCATAATAATGTTGGTAAATTTTATTCGCGTTAGGATCAATACTTGGATCATTAACCACTGAATCTGGAGAATTATCCCCCCAATTAATAATTATTTTCCCAATAGTGCCAAAATCTACCCAAGAGGAATCAATAATTTTTACCGCTTGATTGCTACAAAGCGTATCGGGATTAACAATTTTAAATTGCGATTTAGGTACGGCACCATTCACTCTAAAATCAGATGTATCCGTTGAAATACAACCTGTGATTTTATGCGTTACCCTTAATGAAACTTTATAATCACCCCAATCATTGTATTGAACAATAGGATTTTTATCTGTTTTCATTGCAGATGGAATGATGGGTAATTTTTTACCAACAGGTGGCGCCACATTAAAATCCCATAAATAATCAAATGACTTTGTATTATTGTCTGCTAAGAAACTAGTGTCTTTAAATTGGGCATCTTTATCATTCAAACATACTTCAGGTAATTCAAAGCCTACCGTTGGATTGGGATTTATATAGATTGATTTTACAAGTGTGTCGCTATTGCAACCCAACTTCGTTTGCACTGATAATTTTATTTTATAAGTTCCCCATACAGTAAACTGCTCATTGAATGGGGATTTAGTCAATTCATCTCTGGTTTTACCATTAGCAAAATCCCAGTGCCAATTGGTTACACTATCTAAATCGCCTTTGGATTGATCGCTGAATAAAATATCCCTTTGTTCGCATCTGAGTGTTGTTAAATCAAAATTGGCAACGGGTAATTTATTAACTACAATAGTATCTTTTTCATTACTGGCATTTACACTTACCACACAGGAATTGGAATCCATAATATTAACGACACTATAAATAGTTTTAACAGCAGGTGTTACAGTGAAAAAATTAGG
>JBEATG010000243.1:0-2755 GCA_041162035.1 Bacteroidota bacterium | reverse complement strand
CCAGCTTTTTAATTTCCGCACCCAACGCTTTTAAGTTGCCGCCGTTTTTTTCAAATTCTTCTAATTCACTATCCCATGGCTCAATGCCATCAAAACCCGCTTCCGCAGCAATTCTTACTTTATCCTTAAGTGAGGCAGGCCGAATGGTAGCGGTATCCAAACATATTGGCCATGGACTTGCGCCATTTTGATAACGCTTCCCTTTTTGTTCCAATTTTTTTGTTTCCGCAATTGCAGCCGTTGGCAAAATTCCGGCCATTAAGCCGAATGTGCTAGTTAATCCGATAAAGTTTCTGCGTTTCATAGCATTATTTAGTTCTTGAGATGCTCAATATACAAAATTTATAGACTAGGCTATTGAATGAGGTAATTTGAATTTAAATCGCAATTTTAAATGCATTACCCGCAATATTTTATTTATATTTATTTTACAAAAAAAAGGGGTATGAAAAAAATTCTATTGTTCACTAGCTTCTGTATATTAATGCTTACCTCTAGCGTTAATAGTCAAACAAATAATAATATTTTGGGGGCATGGGGAAAAGAGGAAAATAATACTAAAACATTGGTCATAATCACTGATTATATTTTCAGTGTAGCGAATTATAACTTAGTAGAGAAAAAATTTAATTATACTTGGGGTGGTAAGTATCGTATAGATAAGGAAAATATTGAATTATCCTACGAATGGCATTCTCAGGACAGCTCCATGGTCAATGTATCAGCAAGTAATCCAATAGCACTTAAAAAAAATGGTCAACTTTCCATAGGCAATATGTTATCCGGCTTAACGAGGCTGGATGGGGGAAAAGCAGGCGATTTATTTGGCTCTTGGATTATAAGCGGAAATTATACAAATGATATTATTAGTAAAAGAGCAAATCCTTTTTTTCCAAGACGCACCATGAAAATTATTTCAGGCAAGTACTTTCAATGGGTAAGTTATAATGTAGTGACAAAAAAATTCTTTGATGCCGGAGGTGGAACACAAACAACACAAAACGGAAAGTATACCGAAAACATTGAATACTTTACAAAAACCACAGAAAGTATTGGAAAGTCGCTTTCTTTTGGATATACAATAATTAATGGGGACTGGAGACACCAAGGACAAAAATCAACGGGTGGTCCGTTAGATGAATGTTGGACCAAAAGAAAAATAATTGAAGAAAAATTTACTAAAAAATAAATCTAAACAATAAGCGATCTTAACAATATCTTAAACACAACTTGTTTTCCTTATCTTTAATATTCACTTTCAATATAAATACAATGAGTACAAATAGACGTTCCTTCCTTCGCAATATTGCCCTAGGTTCTGGTGCAATCATTTCAGCGATTCCAGAAAAAGGATTTGCTGCTAGCCATGTAAAAAATACTACCACTGCCCCTGCTGCTTTTAATATGTGTGGATATGCAGCACCAAAATTACCAACGGTGCGCGTAGCTGTGATTGGATTGGGAAATCGTGGCCCAGGTGCGGTTGATAGATTAAGCTATATAGATGGTGTTGAAATAAAAGCTTTGTGCGATAAATATCCTGAGCGCGTAGATAAAGCACAAAATATTCTTACCAAAAAAGGTTTGCCTAAAGCAAAAGCATATTCGGGTGCTGAAGGCTGGAAAGCGGTTTGCGAATCCAATGATATTGATTTAGTTTATGTGACTACACCATGGTCATTGCACACACCTATCTCTGTGTATGCAATGAAAAACGGGAAGCACGCTGCTTCTGAAGTCCCTGCTGCAAAAACGATTGACGAGTGTTGGGAGCTGGTAGAAACTTCCGAAAAAACGCGCAAGCACATGATGATGCTTGAAAATTGTTGTTATGACTTTTTTGAATTACTTACACTTAATATGGCGCGCAACGGATTATTTGGTGAAATTTTACACGCAGAGGGTGCATACATACATGACCTAAGCAGTGACTATTTGTTTAATAAAAAGGCGTATGCGGATATGTGGAGATTAAAAGAAAATATCGAAAACAATGGTAGTCTATATCCTACACATGGATTAGGGCCAATTGCTCAATGCATGAATATTAATCGTGGCGATAAATTTGATCACCTAGTAAGCATGAGCACCAATGATTTTTCTTTGGGCAAAATGGCGAATGATATGGCGGCAAAGGATGATTTTTTCAAAGAGTACACTGGAAAAACATATCGCGGAAATATGAATACCACCATTATTAAAACCGATCTAGGTAAAACATTAATGGTACAACACGATGTATCTTCTCCGCGTCCTTATTCAAGAATTCATTTGGTAAGTGGTACTAAAGGTGCTGCACAAAAATATCCTGGTCCCGAGCGTATTGCATTAGGACACGCCTGGATGAAAGAAGAAGAATTGAACGGAATGCGTGAAAAATATACACCACCCATTGTAAAGCATATTGGAGAAATTGCTAAAAATATTGGCGGTCATGGTGGAATGGACTTTATTATGGACTGGAGATTAATTGATTGTTTGCGCAATGGTTTACCATTGGATCAGGATGTATATGATGCTGCATCATGGAGTGCTGTGTTTCCATTGAGTGGTAACTCTGTTGGACAAAGATCAAAATCAATCGATGTTCCAGATTTCACAAGAGGTGGTTGGAAAGTAAACAAGCCACATGATATGACATTAAATGGTGGCGGAAATACAGGCGTAAGAGCTGTTGTAAAATAAAATACTATGTCTCTTTCCTATAATTATAATTATCCTGGCATTGATGATTTAATAAAAAAAGCAAAATCAA
>JBEATG010000278.1:0-3271 GCA_041162035.1 Bacteroidota bacterium | reverse complement strand
CTGTATGGCTTTAAATATTGTAATAAAATTTTCATATAAGTCAAATGATTCGAAGGGTAAAGGTAATTAAACTTAAACGGTTTTAGTTAAAATTGGGGCTTATCCACTAGTTGTTGAAAACTGATGCTAGCTAATATTGGGTAAACGCTATGAATAGGGTAATTTACTTACACACAAATGGTTCAAAGAAGTTAAAATTACAAATGATGCTTTGGAGAAAATTTACTGGTGAAACTATAACGCTTCCCATTAAGGAAGCAGTTAGGCAGGCAATCATTGCCGAGTCGCTCAAAAAAACAAAACTAAAAGTTTGCATAGGAACGGATAGTCAAGTAAAAGCAAATGTGACAGAATTTGCAACCGTCATTGTTTTTTTAAGAGAGCATAATGGGGGTTTTATGTATATCCACAATGATAAAACAACACAAAAATTTCATCTAAAGGAACGCATGTTGGCCGAAGTAGCAAAGAGTATTGAAATTGCCTATGAGTTATGTGATTTGTTTATTGAATACCAGGTGGAGATGGAAGTACATGCAGATATAAATACCAATCCACAGTTTAAAAGCAATGATGCATTGAAGGAAGCGATGGGCTATATTCTTGGAATGGGTTTTGCATTTAAAGCAAAGCCAGAAGCCTTTGCGAGTAGTTGCTGCGCGGACAAGGCGGTCAATTAGTGGCTTACCCTTCGGCTACTAGCTTATTGTATTGATCAATACAAGCCAATACCTCATCGGTACCCGTCTTTTTTTCAGCGCTGGTGACAAATCCTTGTGGTAAAAATTGTAATTTTTCGTTTAATATTTCAAAAAACGATTTTACATTTCTGGCAACCACACCCGGCTTTTCCTTATCTGATTTCGTAAAGATGACGGTATAGGGAATTTCCCATTGTACTAATTGCTCAATAAATTCTATATCTATTTTTTGTGGACTGTGCCTACTATCAATCAAAACAAATACGCGATTGAGGTTTTCTCTTTTTCTTAAATAGTTTTCGATCATCTGTTCCCAACGGCGTCGGCTACTTTGGGATACTTTTGCAAAACCATAGCCAGGTAAATCAACAATATACCATTTGTCTTGTTTTCCTTTGGCTACACTATTGCTAATAATTTCGAAATGATTAATCAGCTGTGTTTTACCAGGGGTGCCCGATGTTTTCGCTAAATTCTTTTGTTGGCATAAGGCATTAATGATGGATGACTTTCCAACATTACTTCGTCCTATAAATGCGTATTCAGGCAAATTTAATTTAGGACATAGGTCAAAACTAGGACTTGATATTAAGTAAGTCGCTTTTACAATTTTCATATTTTATCAAAACCTATTTTGCAGGAGTAGGATTTTTTTTCATCACCAAGCTATCCGCAGGGTAAGTTGCTTTTAAGGAGTCCATAATACTTTGACACCAATTGGTTAAGGTTTCTTTTTCTGCGTCAGTTAATCTTGCTTCTTTGTGAATTAAAGTGTAAGAATACAAAGGCATTTCTCCTTCCTTTATTTGCTCAATCACTTCCTCTAATTTGTGATTTTGTTTTGCAATTTTATAACTTGCAAATTCATTAAAATTAAAATGGCGCTTTCCGTCTTTTACATGATCCTCTAACCAATAAGCAATGGGTTGTATCTCTGCATAAAATGGATAGTTGGTATTATTCGTATGACAGTCCGCACAAGCTTTATTTACGATCACTTTAACCTCCGGGGGCATGGGATACAAGGTGGAAATATCTTTTTGGGTATCGCCGGAATTATTTTTTGTTGGGCGAACTACTTGTGCGATTGCTAATAAAACAACAAGTGTAAGGACAATTTTCTTTATCATGTGAGTAGTTTTACGCTGTTAAGTTAACACATTTCCAGTCATTTCCGTAGGAATGGGTAAACCCATTAAGCTAAGTATCGTTGGAGCGATATCGCCTAATTTTCCTGACTTTAATTGGCCCTTCCAATGTTGATCCACTAAAAATAATGGAACTAGGTTTAAAGTGTGTGCTGTATTGGGTGAGCCATCTTCATTGATCATGAAATCGGCATTCCCATGATCTGCGGTGACTAGTAAAGTGTAACCATTTTGTAAACCAGCTGTTACAATTTTTTCAACACAAGCATCAACCGTTTCAACTGCTTTTACCACTGCGCTAAAAATACCCGTATGTCCTACCATATCCGCATTGGCGAAGTTCAAGCATATAAAATCGGCTTCCCCTTTATTTATTTCAGGCAATAATTTCTCCGTTAATTCATTGGCACTCATTTCTGGTTGCAAATCATAGGTGGCTACTTTTGGTGAGGAAGCCATGATGCGTGTTTCCCCTTCAAAAGGAATCTCGCGACCACCATTAAAAAAGAAAGTCACATGCGGATACTTTTCAGTTTCAGCAATGCGAATTTGTTTTTTATTATTTTGCGCTAATACATCACCCAGTGTATTTACTAAATTGTCATTTTCAAACATTACCTCCACATTTTGGAATGTTTCATCATACTTCGTTAAAGTAGTATAGTGCAATGCTATTTTTTTCATTTCAAATTCAGGAAAATCTTTTTGAGATAAAACTTCTGTAATTTCTCTACAACGATCGGTTCTGAAGTTAAAACACAAAACGGCATCTCCTTCCTTAATCCTGGCTATTGGTTGACCATTTTCGGTAATGATGGTAGGTTTTATAAATTCATCGGTGATATTATTATCATAATTTTCTTGTATCGCTTCCAAGGCCGAATTGGCGAAAGGTCCTTGTACATTTACTAACGCGTCATAAGCAAATTTGACCCTTTCCCATCTTTTATCGCGATCCATGGCATAGTATCTTCCACTAAGGGTTGCAATTTTGCCTACTGAATTTTGTAAATGTGATTCTATATTTTGTACAAATCCAAGACCACTCTTAGGATCGGTATCTCTACCATCCGTGAAAGCATGAATATAGACTTCCTTTAATCCTTCCTTTTTACAAATGTCACAAATCGCTTTTAAATGACTGGTATGTGCGTGAACGCCACCATCACTTACTAATCCCAGTAAATGAAGTGGTTTGTTATTTTGCTGCGCATATTTTATGGAAGCAAGTAGGGTTTCGTTTTTTGCAAATACTCCTTCACGGATAGCTACATTAATTCTTTGTAATTCTTGATAAACAATTCTTCCTGCACCTAAATTTAAATGCCCTACTTCACTATTGCCCATTTGCCCATCCGGTAAGCCAACCGCTTCGCCACAAGTCACTAGGGTGCTATGCGGATAAGTTTTTGCTAAACTGCT
>JBEATG010000259.1:0-4665 GCA_041162035.1 Bacteroidota bacterium | reverse complement strand
GTGCATCATGATCAATGACAATTGCGGTATTGTTTTTATTGGCCACCTGATTAATGAATAAATCATCATCACCGCTCGGCATTTGATTAATAGAGGAAAAGCCTTTGTTACGTAAAAACACTTCTTTCTTATAAGATAAGTTGCGTCCAACACCCATATAAGGCAAGCCAGCAAGGGCATAGGAAAAATATTGTAATGCCGTTTGAAATGTTTCAAAGCGAATTAACTTGTTTAAAATGCCTGGTTTTTTTCTGTAAGCGCCATAACCTAATACAATTTCAATATCATCATCATATCCATCCTGCATTAATTGCATCCAATGTTCGCTTGCAGGAACACAATCCGCATCTGTTAATAATAAGGTTTCATTTTTTGCAGATTTAATACCTATGGACAAAGGAAATTTTTTCCCATTAATCATCTTTGCTTCCTGAGAAAGTAAAACAGGATTTAAATTTTTAAATGATTTTTTAAATTCCTCAATTAAATATTTTGTTTCATCTTCTGAATTATCATTTACTAAAACTACTTCATGTGTCGTGCTGTATTGTTGCACCAATACCCCTGGTAAATTATTCGCTAAATTATGGGCTTCGTCGCGTGCGCATATGACTACTGAAATAGGATGCTCCACATTTACCAGCTTCGTTTTTTTCTTATAAAAAGCAAGTCTGAGGAAAAAAAATAAATAATAAAATAACTGAGTGGCTATAATAAATACAAAAGCGCCTATCAATATAGTAGATAGTAATTGGTTGGTTAGCATGTTACAAAAGTAAAGCATGCCGGCACAGCTAATACACTTGAATATTGAATGTGGAAAACATCCTTTTTGACCTTACCTTTGCCTCATGGCGGCATTAACATTTGAATTGCAAACCCAAAGTAAAACAGGCTCAGCTAGGGCGGGTAAAATTACCACTGATCATGGGGTCATTGAAACCCCCATATTTATGCCAGTGGGGACTATTGGTTCAGTAAAAGCAGTGACACAGCAGCAACTGAAAAAGGATATCAATGCCCAAATCATATTGGGGAATACCTATCATTTATACCTGCGTCCAGGGCTAGAAGTGCTTGAAGCAGCTGGTGGATTACATCAGTTTATGGGTTGGGATCGACCAATTTTAACTGATAGCGGCGGGTATCAGGTTTTCTCTTTAGCGAACAATCGTAAAATTAAGCCGGAGGGTGTTATTTTTCAATCACATATTGATGGCAGCAAACATTTGTTTAGCCCCGAAAAAGTGATGGATATTCAAAGAACGATTGGGGGTGATATTATTATGGCCTTTGATGAATGCCCGCCATTCCCGAGTGAATATGATTATGTTAAAAAGAGTATGGATTTAACACATGTTTGGTTGGATAAATGTGTGCATCAATTTGATAACACGCCTGACAAATATGGGTATACGCAAAATTTATTTCCCATTGTGCAAGGAGGAATTTATGAAAATTTACGAAAAGCATCCTGCGAATATATCAGTTCAAAAAATGCAGTGGGCAATGCGATCGGTGGATTAAGTGTCGGAGAACCTGAACAACAATTATATGATTTTACAGCATTGTGTTGTGAAAATTTACCAGTACAAAAACCAAGGTATTTGATGGGCGTGGGTACGCCTTGGAATATATTAGAAGCCATTGATTTGGGAGTGGATATGTTTGACTGTGTTATGCCAACGCGCAATGGTCGTAATGGTATGATATTTACATCGCAAGGGGTGATTAATATTAAGAATCTGAAATGGGCCAAGGATTTTTCACCATTGGATCCAGGACTTCCGAATGAAATGAGTCAATATTATACCAAGGCCTACTGCAGACATTTATTTATGGCGGATGAAATATTAGGTTTGCAATTGGCAAGTATTCAAAATCTATCTTTTTATCTTTGGTTGGTAGGAGAGGCCCGAAAGCAAATTCAATTAGGAGATTATTCTAGTTGGAAAAAGAGTATGGTAGCACAAATTAGTCAACGCTTATAACCAAAAATTAGTTGAAAAAATTAGATTGGTACATATTAAAAAAGTTTTTGGCGGTTTTTTTCTTCGCCATATTTTTATTTGCAGTGATTGCTGTGGTGATTGATGCAAGTGAAAAAACAGATGATTTTGTAAAATCTGGATTATCAGCAGGGGAAGTTATTACCCATTATTACTATGGTTTTATTCCACATATCATTGCATTGTTATTTCCTTTGTTTGTATTCATCGCTGTTATTTTTTTTACATCAAAAATGGCAGGGCAAACTGAAATTGTAGCCATTATTGCAAGTGGTGTTTCTTATAATCGTTGGTTAAGGCCTTATGTTTTGGGTGGCGCTTTGTTGGGTTTATTTTTATGGGTATCCAATCAATGGATTATTCCCAAAGCGGAAAAAATTAGGGGCGGATTTGAAGCTACTTATATTGATTCGCGTTCAAGTTATAATGCCTTATTACAAAGTTCATCAGATATATATTTTAAAATTGACTCATCAACCTATGCAGGTATTTATGGATATGACACTGCAACCAATAGAGGCAGTAATTATTTTTCCTATCAAGTAAAAAACGGAAAAGTCATTTCAAATATAAGAGCGGAGATGATTTTATATGATACCGCAACCAAAGATTGGCTTTTGAATGAAGTGATTGAACGCAAAGTTTTTGATAATAGGGAAGCATTAACTTACACGCAGAGTATGCATAAAAAACTTGCATTTAAGCCTGTTGATTTAGAAAAAGATAGATACACTAAAGACAAACTCACCACACCCCAACTTATCCAACAAATTAAGTTAGAGGAGATGCGAGGCTCAGAAGGGTTGAATGAATTAAAAATTGAAAGGTATCGTCGCGATGCAACCCCTGTTACCGTATTGTTACTAACATTAATTGGGGCTATCATTGCAGGACGAAAAATTAGGGGTGGCAGCGGCTCGCATTTGGCTATGGGATTCGTTATCGCAGCCTTATTTATTATAACAGATCGGTTCTCGACTATATTTTCTACCAAGGGGAATTTGCCTCCCATGTTAGCCGCCTGGATACCCAATATGTTATTTATATGGGTGGTCTATTATTTGTACAAAAAAGCACCCAAATAAGCCGGTTTTTTAGTTAACTTTGTGTCCAAATTTAAAAGGTACAATTATAATATTTGGTATATGGAAGACATTAAAGACAGGTTTGAGAAAAAGGCAACTGCTGCAGGCATAGAAATCAAAGAATTATTAAAACAACACGGCGATAAAAAAATCGGCGAAATAACTTTAGCACAGGTGTACCAAGGTATGCGTGGCATGACTGGTTTAGTTACTGAAACTAGTTTGTTAGATGCGCAGGAAGGAATACGTTTCAGGGGTTTTTCAATTCCTGAGTTACAAGATAAATTACCAAAAGCACCCAAAGGGGATGAGCCTTTACCAGAAGGTTTATTTTATTTAATGATGATTGGTGAAATTCCAAATGATACGGATGTAAAAGAAATCACCAGCAATTGGCAACGCCGTAGTCATGTGCCTACGCATGTTTTTGATGTAATTGATGCATTGCCATTGTCAACACATCCAATGACCATGTTTGTGGCAGGGGTGATGGCGTTACAAACTGAAAGTAAATTTTCACAGGAGTACGCGAAGGGGATGAACAAAAAAGATTATTGGCAGTATACTTACGATGATTCCATGGATTTAATTGCGCGTTTACCAAGAGTAGCTGCATACATCTACAGAAGAAAGTATAAGAACAACGAACATATTCACCCAAATGGATTATTAGATTGGGCAGGCAACTTGGCATACATGATGGGTTTTGAAGATGAGACGACCAAAGAATTAATGCGTTTGTACATGACCATTCATGCGGATCATGAAGGTGGAAACGTTTCAGCACATACCACACACTTAGTAGGTTCTGCATTAAGTGATCCTTATTTAAGTTATGCAGCTGGAATGAATGGATTAGCGGGTCCTTTACATGGATTAGCAAATCAAGAAGTTGTTAAATGGATTTTTGAAATGCAAGAAAGCATCGGTACCGATGAGCCAACCACAGATCAAATTTCAGCATACGTGCAACAAACCTTAACTGCAGGAAAAGTAGTTCCAGGATATGGTCATGCAGTATTAAGAAAAACAGATCCTCGTTTTACCGCACAAATGACATTTGGTAAAAAACATTTACCAGATGATAAGTTGGTGAATACAGTTTGGAAAATTTATGAAACAGTACCACCAATTTTAGAATCATTAGGAAAGGTTAAAAATCCATGGCCGAATGTAGATGCACATAGCACATAGCGGTGCCTTATTAGTTCACTATGGTATTGTTGAATATGAATTTTACACCGTATTGTTTGCAGTAAGTAGGGCATTAGGTGTATTAGCAAGCTTAACTTGGGACAGGGCATTAGGCTTCCCATTAGAGCGACCAAAATCAATTACCACAGATTCAGTAAAGCTTTGGATTGAAGGAAAAGGCGAGCTTTAGTATAGAAGTATTCTCGAAATCAAATTCGTAAGCGCTTTATTAAAGGTGAATAATAGTTATTTAAAATTAAATTATACTACTTTATAAACTTGTTGCTAATTATTAGTAATAGGTACAATTGTATATCCTTAATTCGTATAAATACTGTATAATCAAATCTTCCATTTGTGTTTATTTGAGTTTATCA
>JBEATG010000229.1:0-6653 GCA_041162035.1 Bacteroidota bacterium | reverse complement strand
GCTAAGGTATTTTTATAACCATAGGTAGGCCCCGACTGTCCAATAAATACAAGGCTATCATTATTCCAATAACCCGCCATAAAGGTAACAAGATCGCCCTTGTTCCATGCAGCTGTTTGATTATGTAAGATTGTTTGAATGGCTTTTATATTGTCTTGCTCATTTTCATAGGTGATTGTAACATCAATAGTAGCTTCGGATTTTGTTAGCGTGGTATTTTGGGCAAATAAATTTTGCGACAATAAAATACAGATTAAAATGATATAATTTTTCATGTAGGTGTTTTGAATTCAGTGAAAAGTTAAGATAAATAAATAAATCTCCCTAATTTGTGGGCATGACTTATAAGGGACACTTAAAAAAAGACATAAAATTAGCATCGCTATTAGCTGCTGATACGCATGCTTTAAAAAAAAGGAAAAATACGCCCATCCGATTAATCGCTAGTATTATAAGCCAACAATTAAGTACCAAAGTGGCGAAGATTATTTTTTTGCGTTTCTTGGATTTATATGCTGGCAAGGAACCTACTTGCATGCAGGTGTTAGCTACTGATCCAAAGCTGTTAAGGGGTATTGGCTTGAGTAATTCAAAAGTAAATTATGTACAAAATGTAGCTACTTTTTTTATTGAAAATAAGGTAACCGATAAGCAGTTATATACCATGCCACCGGAGCAGGTGATTGAATTACTGACACAAATAAAAGGAGTAGGGAAGTGGACGGTTGAAATGTTACTCATGTTTAGTTTAGGACAGGAAGATGTTTTTGCAGTTGATGACCTAGGAATTCAGCAGGCAATGATTAAATTATATAAGATGAAGTTTGAATCGAAAAAAGAACTGAGAACAAAAATGTTAAAAAAATCACTTCCCTGGTCACCATATAGAACCTATGCTTGTTTGCATTTATGGCAATGGAAGGATAACGGTGCTGTATAATTAAGCTGAATTTCGAGCTGCATTAATTACACCAAACATAGTTCGGGTTACTAATTTTTCGTAGGCTTCTTTTAAGTTGGGGTCAATGTTGGACTCCTGTACTTTACAAAGTGCATATTGTTGTATCGTAAGTAAGGGCAGTACAATACGGTCTCGAAGTAAAATGGAGTGTTTTGCCAAAGTATCTTTTTCCATTAAACTATTACACTTATTTAATTCTAAATATAATTGCGTGGTTAATATAAATTCGTCCTTAATGATTTGACGAAATGCATTAAATTTTTCGTCGTTTTCGACATATTTAGTGATAGCAAAGTTCGACTTCACCATACTCATCATGCTATTGTCAACCAGGGTTCTAAAAAAAGCACTGGTATTAAATAAGGATACCACATCATCCCAAAGTCCTTTTTCTTTTAACACTTGAAGTGCAGTGCCCACGCCATAATAACCGGGCACATTTTGTTTTAGTTGACTCCAGCTACCTACAAATGGGATGGCCCTTAAATCGGAAAAACTAAGTTCATTTTTCAATCCTCTTTTAGTAGGCCTACTCGCAATATTACTTTTACCATAATAATTGAGGGGACTAAATTTTTGTAAATAAGGAAGAAATAGTGGATTTTGTTTTAGTTGTTGGTAGCTGACATAACTGATATGCCCAAGTTCTTCAAGTAGCTCCCTGTTTTTTTCAGATAGCTGAAGCTTAGCATTGGCAAATATTTCATTACTAATCCCAGCACTCAATAATTGCTCAATGTTAAATTGTGCTGACTGGATGGTTCCAAAATTGGAAGTAATCGTTTGACCTTGTACCGTTAATTGAATTTCTTCATTTTCAATTTGGTCGCCCATGGATGCGTAAAATTGGTGTGTTTTACCACCACCTCTTGAAGGGGGTCCACCACGACCATCAAAAAATTTCACAACAATACTATTGGCTCTAGAAATTTTAGTGAGCGTTTCCTTGGCTTTGTAGATACTCCAATTGGCTTGCAAGTAACCTCCATCTTTGGTACCATCGCTAAATCCTAACATGATGGGTTGTTGCGCCTGTCTATGTTGTAAATGTATTTTGTATAATGGGTTATAATATAAAATAGACATGATTTGTTCTGCGTTGGTTAAATCTTCAATCGTCTCAAATAGTGGAACAATATCTAAGTTGGACAAATGAGTGTCCCATCCACAAAGCCTGCATAATGCATAAAGCTCCATTACATTCATTGCCGATTGACAATTGCTAATTATATAGCGGTGACATCCGGCAATGCCATTCATTTTTTGAACGGCAGTAATCGCATAAATACTTTCAAGGGTATCCTTGGTCATTGTTTCCTTAAAATCAGCAGGGTTTAATTGGCCCTCTATTTTTGCTAATACAACTAATTGATCATCGCTACTTAATTCATTGTAATTGTTTGGTAATATGCCTTTTCCATTTTGTTGCAACAGGGTTTGATGTACATCCATTAAAACAGCATGGTGTATTCTGCTGTCCTGTCTAATATCAAGTGATGCAAAATGGGTGCCAAATAATTTTACTTTGTGCATTAAGCTTTCTAGTCTGGATAAGTATAATGAGTAATTACCTTCGATGATGATGTTTTTAATTTTGGTAAGACAATCAATGATTTCAATGGTGGTAATCGGCTTTGCTTCATCTGCTCTGAAAACATTTTCGTACAAACTTGCTTCCAATTCATTCACTAAAATATCCACGCCAGAAAATGTTAATTTTCGTTTTAATTTTCTTACATCTCTGTAATAGCAAACAATAATACTGCTTCTTAATGCTTTGGCTACATTTAAGGTAGTTTCCCCATTTACAAACGGATTACCATCTCGGTCACCGCCTGGCCAAAAGCCTAATTCAATAAATGGGTTTTCGCCATCATATTGATTATCAAATACGTCTCGAACTAGGGTGCTATAAATATTGCCTATGGAATGATAAAAAATATTTTCTAGGTACCACATTAAAGTTAAAGCCTCATCCGTAGGCGTGGGTTGCTTCTTATTAAAAAAAGGAGTAAGTCCTAATTGTTGAATATATTGATTAATGATATTAAAATCATTTTTGCCAATGGCTTCTCCCATATCATGTATGATACCTAATACATTTGCTGGATAAAATTGTGTGGGGTGTGCTGTTAATACAAGGCGGACTTTGAATTTTTCCAACTTCTTTCTTAGGGCATCCGTGTTGTCTAAAAATTCCGCATCTCGAATGAGTGCCTTTAAACTTCCAATTCCATCTACCTCATTGACACTGGTGAATGCTGCATCTTCAATCGCATCAAACAAGACCACTTGTCTTTCCATATATTGTACATACTTAAAAAGATGGTCTAGTTTTTCTTGTTCACTTTCAACATAGGTATGTTGTTTGAAAAAGTAGTCGACAATTTCGATAGGTGATTTGTCTTTACTAAATCCTTCCTCACATGTTTGTAATAAAATGGGTAATAAAGCACCCACATTGGCTACGCCCGAGTAAGGGAGTGCTGCAAATAAACTATTATAAATAATGTATTTATCAGAAACATTTTTTCTGAATTGAATTCCGTAATTATGTGAACTTGTAGGCATACGCTTGTGCTATAAAGGTAGCACAAATTAAATTATATTCCCTGAAACCCTTGTCTGTATTGATTCCTAATGAATGTTCGTTTTAAGCATTTACAATGCGTTGTAGGTAGGAACTTTGATATCATGATAAAAAGCAAACTTCCAATTTTCGGATTGTCCCTTTTCCCACCATTGTTGTCGCCACTCCATGGCTAATTTACCATCTAAGTCATACTTGGCTACAAACCTTGATTTCATCTGTTGTAGTTGGGGTGCTACGTCTGCGCCAAAAAATAGGATCTCGGCCTGTTCTTTAATCCAACACACTTGATGATACAAGCAATGCCCACCGGTAATTTTATAATGAATCAAATTTTCAATCACACCTTCTTCCTGTGTAAGCCAATGCACTTTGCTAAACGCTTCCAATAGTTGAATCTGATCGGCAATATAGGAAGCACTTTTTGATTGCAAGGCTAAATCATATTCACTTTTTTGTATATAATAGGTGGCATAAGGAAAGCTAATAAAACGTTCCTGGTGTTGTGGGTGTAGGTAACTAATTCCACCTGAATGATCCTTGTGTAAATGACTCAGAAAAACTTTGGTCACGCTTGAAGGGTCAATACCAATGGCCATTAAATTCGCATGAATTTGAAGTATACCTTGATTGTTGAAATAACCAAGGCCCGTATCCAATAAAATGATGTCTTTTTCAGTTACGACAACAAAGGGTTGTACTTGCACTATTATACTACCTGGGGGCCTATTTTGAATATCCCCATCAAAAGGAATAAACACTTTTGTACTATCAATTGAAAAATTGCCCTCAGATAAAGGATAAATACGCATGGGATAAAAATAAGGATTAACGCAGTACCATTTGCCTGTCGGCATCTAATCTTAATAATATAAAAACAAGTACTGTAAAGGTGAGTAAGGACGATCCGCCATAACTTATTAAAGGTAAAGGAATGCCTACTACTGGGAATAGTCCAATGCACATACTTATGTTAACTGCAATATGGAAAAAGAAGATGCCTACGACGCTGTAAGCGTATACTCTTGAAAAAGTACTTCTTTGCCTTTCAGCGATTCGGATCAGCCTAAACAGAAAAAACAAATAAAGACCTAAAAATATAAAAGTGCCTACAAATCCAAATGCTTCTCCTAAGGAAGTAAATATAAAATCAGTGTGTTGTGCAGGTACATATTTTCCTCGGGTTTGCGTTCCTTTCAAAAAACCTCTGCCCCAAAATCCACCGGATCCAATGGCA
Source organism: Bacteroidota bacterium (assembly GCA_041162035.1). Taxonomy (GTDB): domain Bacteria; phylum Bacteroidota; class Bacteroidia; order Chitinophagales; family Chitinophagaceae; genus Sediminibacterium. Next base: position 1,865 of record JBEATG010000229.1, on the reverse strand, counting down.
ATTTTACTTTGCTTTACATTATAATCATCTGGTTTACGTGCAGCCTTTTTATTTATCGAGGTTTTGTTGGCTGATTTTACATTTTTGCCACAATCATATTCCTTGCCCATCATGCTGTAAATACGTGTGCTTTGATAACACTCTAATACATTATTGAATATGTAAGGGACGATATATTTAATGGTGCCGAAACAAATCACCCAAATGGATAAAATGACTAAAATTGTATTTTTATTCCTTTTGAATCTTTTTATTAAGTTTAAGATAATTAATCCTGCAATCACAGAAATGATTATAGATAAAACGGTGGGATCTAGTAATAAGGTTGCTATAACTAATATGGCAAAGGATAGTAATGCGACTAATATTAAAGGAGGTAGTCCTTCTCGGTACATAGCAAAAATAAAAGCACTATAAACCAATGCTAAGCCAAGCTCATGTTGCATCACAGATAAAATCGCAGGTAGTAAAATCAGGGCTCCTGCAATCAGGTGCGATTTTAATTTAGAAAAGTCGGTTTCAGGTTTTGAAATAAACTTAGCTAATATTAAAGCTGTAAATATTTTACATACTTCAGCTGGTTGTAAATTAAAACCACCTGCAATGGGTATCCAGCTTTTGGATCCATTAATATCTTTTCCTAAAACAAAAGTAGCAAGCATTAATAAAATCCCTAAAACGTACATAACATTGGATAGCGCAGTAAATACTTTGCTATCCATGAGTAAGATAAAAATGGCAATAAATGCGCAAAATATTGCAAAATAGATTTGCTTGCTATAATTCGTTTTTGCAGTTAAGAAAGAGTTACTCCAATTTAAATTGGGGTTGTATTCCACCATGAAAATGCATAAAATTCCAATAGCAACCATGATGACATATAATAATATCACCGCGAAGTCGGTTCCTTTAGAAAAATTATTATTGTTATAGTTTACCATTTTTTTTCGCAGTTACTTTTTTCTTTTTTTGTAATGGGTCTATTGCAGTTTCCTTGTTCACCTTTTTTGTAGGTAAGGGTTCAGATGGGGGTGTTGCTGGTAGAGTATCAATTTTTTTTAGGGTATCCATTACTGCTTTTGCAGGGGCAATTTCAGATAACATTTCCATATCCCATACATCCGCTAGTTCATCGTTGTTATATTCAATCGGAGTTAGCATTTCTGTTTTGTTGTTGCGCACATACCAGCTTTTAATAGCAGCCGGCATTAAGTCCACATTAGATAAATTTTCAGCTTTCAATTTACTTTCAGTGGTCAAGGTATCATTTAAATATTGCTCCATCATGAGCCCCGCAATAGGACCAGCCCAAGTGGAACCATAACCCGCATTCTCTACCACTACTGCTACAGCAATTGTGGGATTTTCTTTTGGAGCAAAACAGACAAATAAGGAATGGTTTTTTCCATGTGGGTTTTGAGCAGTTCCAGTTTTAGCGCAAAATTCATGTCCAGGTACTTTGATAAATGCAGCAGTACCAATTACTGTTACATCATGCATACCTTCTTTGATAACGTCAAAATATTGTTTTGGAATTTTAGTGACTTCAATTTTAGATCTATATTTTTCAAGCATCACCTTATCTTCTTCATCTTCGTTTTCGATACTATCCACGAAATGCGGTGTGTAATAAAATCCGGAATTCGCTAGGTATGCCATTGCATTGGCTAATTGAAGCGGGGTCGCTGTCATTCGGTCCTGGCCAATACCCAAGGTTAACATGTAACAGCTGTTCCAATATTTGGCACCGCCAAAATCTCGACTGTATTGCGCCGTATCTGGGATATTAGCCCTGTTTTCACTTGGCAAATCAACACCTAACTTTCTTCCAAGGCCAAATGCATTCACATATTCTTTCCATTTTA